>JANXQR010000542.1 GCA_025353435.1 Acidobacteriota bacterium
CGATAGCCGGGCGGTGAGCCTGGGCGAACTGAAATGCCGCTCGCGTTTCGGCTAACTCGGCGCCAGCCAACTCCAACCTGGGAGCGCGAACCCGCGCAGAGCCAATGCCGGCCTCCCGTTGGACTTGCTTGATGAGCTGGATGAATTTCGGCACCGTATCCATGCGCAACAGGGGAAGAAACCAGCGATAGAGCTCAAAGGCCTCGCTCTTCTTGCCTGCCTTTGCCAGGTTGAACAGGTCTACGGATTCGCGGGGCAGCGCGTTGACCAGCCCCGCAACCCATCCAGTTGCCCCTGCTGCGATACCCTCGACAATGGCGTCATCGACACCGACCAGAATCTCCAGCCGTTCACCGAGCAGTTCGCGAATGGCTGTTACGCGACGAACGTCAGTAGAGGACTCCTTGACGGCGGCGAAGTTTGGAAATTGGTGCGCGATCTCTTCAATCTGCGCAGGCAGAAAGTCCACGCCGTACGCGACCGGGTTGTTGTAGAGCATTCCGGGTAACGGTGTGGCACCGAGAATCGCAGCGACGTGCGTCTTGTTCTCGCGCCAGTCACCGTTGTAGACGTAAGGCGGCAGGATCATGAGTCCCGAACAGCCAGCGGCATGGGCCGACTTGGCCAACTCGACAGCCTCCGCGGTCGACAACGCGGAGACGGACGCAACCACCGGAGCAAAGCCATCGAGAGCCGCCACTACCGTCTTGAGAATGTCAATCTTCTCCTGAAAGCCCAGCGTGGAAGCCTCTCCGAGCGAGCCCAGGCAGATGATGCCTGTACAACCGTTTTGCACGAGCCATTGCGCGTGCCGCGCGACTTCGGCATGATTCACGCTGAAGTCCGGATGAAAGGCGGTAGTCATGGCTGGCAAAACACCGGTCCAGTTCATAGCATCTCCTGAAGAGTAGTTTGCTGCTGGTGCAGTTGATTGAAACGGGACGGCAAGTATGGTGCTGGTGAAATCGCCGGCGCGCTGTCAGTAAAGGCAGCGACAAGCAATTCCGCAGTCGCGAGTGCAGTCGTGATGCCCAGTCCCTCGTGCCCGGTGGCAAGCCAAAGGGTGGCATCGGCGGGAGCGGGTCCGATCAGAGGCAGCTTGTCCGGAGTGGCGGCACGGAAGCCGGTCCACACGCGCAGCACATTCAGTGCCCCGATTGCGGGCATGTAAAGAGCCGCGCGTTGCAGCATTGCGGTCAGAAGTGGCTGATCGACCGCAGTATCCTCATTGCCATACTGGCGCGACGAGCCAATGAGTATCTGGCCGGTTTGCCGCGGCTGCACATTGAACGCAACCGAATCGGTCGTAAGTGAATGTGCGCTCTTCAAATAGCCCAGTTCGACTAGTTGATGACGAACGAAGCCAGGATATCGGTCAGTGATGGCGAGGTGACCTTTTCGCTTCTTCACCGGCAGGCCAGGCGTGCAGAAAGGGGCTTCCGCACCGGTGGCATTCACCAGTCTTGGAGCCAACAGACGTGTCCCGTCATCAAGACGTAATTCGCCATCACCCAAGTACGTAACGGCGTGGCCGATCAGGATTGCGGCGCCTAGAGTCTGAGCTTGCTGGGCCAGATGGAGCGCGACGGTCGGTGGATAAACAACCGCGTCCTCAGTCACGAGCAATCCCCCCGCCAGCCCCGGGCGCAGATTCGGTTCCATCGCCTCCAGTTCTTTGCAGGAGAGCAAGAGGCTCGGAACTCCGCGATCGCTGAGATGTTGGTGCTTGCGCGCGGCCTCGGCCAGTTCCTCTTCATCGGCGGCAACCCAGATAGTTCCAAGAGCTTCGAATTCGGCACCTGACGGCAAGGTTGCACTGAGTGCATGCCACAACTGCTGAGAACGTCGAGTGAGGGCAAATTGTGCCTCCGAATCGTCCATGACCACAATATGGCCCATGCCTGCCGCGGTGGCCCCGCTGCCGAGAAACTCGCGTTCGACCAAAGCGACGCGAAATCCGGCTTGTACAAAAGCCAGAGCGCAGGCCGCGCCAACGATTCCGCCTCCTGCGATGACAACGTCGTAGGAGAGCGGGGCAGCGGCGCTCACTCCGGGACACCCAGCCGGAAGGGGTCGGAAGGGTCAAAGATCAGAGTGCATTCGGCCGTGATATTCGCCGAACCGGTGATGATGGGGATGATCCGGTTGACTCCGTTCTGATCCGGCTCCATTTCATAGCTGCCCTCGAAAACTGTGCCGAGGATTCCTTCCTGCCGCCAGGGCTGTCCCGGCTTAAGCTGGCCATCGGCTGCCAGGCATGCCATCCTGGCGCTCGTTCCTGTGCCGCATGGAGAGCGGTCATAAGCATTCCCAGGACAGAGGACGAAGTTGCGGCTGTCGTTGGCAGGGTGGTGAGCGGCTCCGAACAGTTCGATGTGGTCAATCACGGCACCGTCGGCTCCGGTAACGCCTGCGGCCGTCAGTGCTCGGCGGATCCCCACGGCAAAGGTCGTGAGAGGCTCTACCTGGCTAGCGGTCAGGTTGTTGGCGGCCGCGAAGCCATGTTCGTGAACTAGAAAAAACCAGTTGCCGCCCCATGCCACGTCGCCTTTGACGTCACCATAACCCGGGACGTGTACCGTGACACCGGCTCGATAACGGTAGGCCGGAACATTTCGGCAGGTAATGCGGTTGCCAGGTTGCAGGTTGACCTTGACTGCTCCGACCGGGGTCTCGATGAGGTGTTCTCCGGGCTCGATGGATCCCTGGTAAGCCAACGTGGCGGCAACGCCGATGATTCCGTGGCCGCACATGCCAAGGTATCCCGCGTTGTTAAAAAATATAACTCCCGTTACACAAGCAGGATCGACCGGTTCCAGCAGAAATGCTCCGACCAGAACGTCAGATCCGCGCGGCTCACAAAGAATAGCGCGCCGGTAATGGTCATGTTCGCGGCGCAAACGTTCAAGGCGCTCCGCGAGGGATCCGGTACCGAGATGGGGCCCACCAGATAACACGCAACGGGTAGGTTCTCCGCCAGTGTGCGAGTCGATCACTTCCAAACGAAGAGTGAGATGTGCTTTTGCCATTCGTGTCTGCCGATATGTGTTTTTACAGCTCTCCTACTTGTACAGCTTCTGGTGACGTTTCCTTTTACAAATTGCAACGTTGGGTGAGAAGAACCAAACGCGGAGGCCGGGAAGGCGAAGACTTCGCCACCTCAGAGAACAACGTCCCCTCTCAATGGCCTGCTCTATTGTAAAGTATACAAGTTTGGATACAATAAGTGTCGCTTGGCTATGGGGAGTTTTTTCCCGAGACGGTTCACTTCATTACCGATGAGGCGTGATCATGCGCCTTGGTTTGAGTTTCCGCGCTGCAAATCCAAATTGGCGAAATAAGGAGAAGCAATGAGTGGAGAGAGCGTAACGCGGAGAGGCTTTTTGCGGACCTCGGCGGCGGTGGCTGGTGGCAGTGTGTTGATGCCGCGCGGACTGTGGGCAATGAGGCAGGATGCTGCCGTAGAGGTGCCGCGCTCCAACAACCACACCGGATACGAGAAGGTGGCATATAAGGCAAGGCCATTTCCGATGGCGCAGGTGCGCCTCAAGCCAGGTCCGCTCAAGGATATGCAAGAGCGCAACCGCGTCTATTTGTATATGCTGCCAAACGATCGGCTGCTGCACAGCTTTCGCCTGACGGCTGGGAAAACTTCGAAGGCCGAGCCCCTGGGCGGTTGGGAAGCTCCTGACTGCGAGTTGCGCGGCCATCTGGCGGGCGGACACTACCTTTCAGCATGTGCGCTGATGTACGCCTCCACGGGCGACGAGTCTTTGTGCGTTAAGGCGGAATCGCTGGTGGGAGCGCTGGCTGAGTGCCAGCAAAAAAATGGCTATCTTGGAGCATATCCTGAGGAATTCTATGACCGTTTGAAGCTGCATAAGCCAGTGTGGGCACCCTTCTACACCTTCCATAAAATCATTGCGGGCCATCTGGATATGTATCTGCATTGCGGCAGCGAAACAGCGTTGAATACGGCCACGCACATGGCGGACTGGGCCATCAAGTGGATTGAGCCTCTAAGCGATGAGGAACTGGACCGGGTGCAAAGAACCGAGCACGGCGGCATGAATGAAGTCATGTTCAATCTCTATGCCGTCACAGGCGAAATGAAATACTTGGATGGCGGATTGCGATTTGAGCATAAGCGGTTTTTCGAGCCGCTGGCCGCGCGCCAGGACAAACTCGCTGGATTGCATTCGAATACCAACATTCCTAAAGTGATAGGCGCGGCGCGTGGCTACGAACTTACAGGCGAAGAACGTTACAGGGAAATCGCGGAGTTCTTCTGGCAGACGGTGGTTGATCACCACACCTTTGCGCCGGGCGGAACCTGCAACACGGAACCGAACGAGGGTTGGAGCGAGCCGGACACGTTGGGCAGTCATCTGGGCCCGGGCGGGCAGGAGTGTTGTTGCAGCTACAACATGCTCAAGCTGACGCGGCACCTGTTCACGTGGGATCCGCAGCCGCAATACGCCGACTACTACGAACGTGCGCTCTTCAACCACATCCTCCCGCAGCAGAACCCCGAAAACGGAAGGTTGATCTACTACATGCCGCTGAAGACGGGTTCGGTGCGGCTTCCCCGTTTCGGCGACCCCGAAAACGCCTTCTGGTGCTGCACCGGC
>JANXQR010000544.1 GCA_025353435.1 Acidobacteriota bacterium
TTTTCCGCCATCAACCGCGACCCAGTCGAATCCAAATCGGCCTCTTCTTCCAAGAATGGCGTGTCGCTTCCGAAGTCGATCCGGATGTGCCCCTCCTGCTCGTAAGACCCATCATCGAACAGCGGCCCAAATCCCATCACCCGCACCAGGCGCGGCGTCGGCACCCAGCGCGGCTCCAACGCAACTTCTGCCTTGTCGACGGGAACAGGGCGCAACTCAGTTGCTGGCCCCGCAGTCGCTCTCCAGGCCGCCGCTTCCACAGGCGCACCCTCCAGCTCCCACAGCGTCCACCCAATCTGGAACTCGTAAGCGTAGTCCTCGTGCAGCAGTTCGAGCGCATCCTCAACGGCCGCCTTGGGTTCCTCCCCCAACTGCACCGGCACCTCGGACCCCGCCACCTGCACCACCCGCCCGTAAACGCGCTGAAATACAGGAGCTTCCTGCCAGCTCACCGGCCACACCGTAGCGGCGTAAACCAGCGGTTCACCACCATGCTTGGCAAACTCCCCCAGCACCGCCGTCAGCTTCTCCGCCATCGCGGTCAGCCGCAGATTCGGGTACCACAAACTCAAATAAAGCGTGTCAGACATGTCTATCGATTGTAGACGTCAGCCAGGCGGCTTCGATTCGGGATCTCAATTCGGGGGTGCCCCTTGTCCCTCGCACTTGGGGACCAGGGATTCTCCCAATCAGCCGGACGCTACCCCGTCACAATCTCCGAGAAATCCGCGATCCCTGAGAACCCCTTCAACACCCCATCAATCAGCCCCAGGTGCGCCCCTCGAACCGCCTCATCCGGATCCAGCACCATCACCTTGTCGAAGAACGCATCGACGACCGGCCGCAGAGTGGCAATTTCCGCCAGTGCCGGTCCATATGCCCGCTCCGCCCGCAGCACCGCGACCTTCGGCGCCAGGAAAGCCGCCGCATCCGCAAGCTGTTGCGCCTCGGGAGCCAGTTTCACCCCACCGGCCGCGCCGATCGAGAACTTCTTCTCCTCCGCCTGCCGGAGAATGTTCTTGATCCGCTTGAACGCCGCCGAGATCGCCGCAAAATCCTCTGATCTGCGCGCCGCCGTCAGCGCCGCCGCCCGCGCAATCGCGTCGCGCACGTCATCGGCTCCCGCCGCCAGCACCGCGTTCACAACGTCGTAAGCAAAGCCGCGCACATCCTTTAAATAGAAGTGCAGCCGTTCTCTCAAAAACGCCGCCACATCGCTTGAACCCGGGTGCCCCATCCTCGCGACGTCTTTGTTTTTGTCGCTAGGTTGGGAGGGATTTCCACCAGCCGCCACGGCGTCAGAAAGTGTCAACGGCAACTCCGACTCCGCCAGAATCTTCACCACCGAGTTCGCTGCCCGCCTCAACGCAAACGGATCCTTCGACCCCGTCGGTGCCATCCCGATCCCGAACATTGCTGTAATCGTTTGGATTCGGTCCGCAATCCCCAGCAACTGCGCCTCGACCGCCCCCGGAATCGCATCTTCGGTCGACGCCGGCTTGTACTGGTCGTAGATCGCCTGCGCCGTCGCCTCGCTCAACCCCTGCGCCCGCGCGTACAGCCCGCCGATGATCCCCTGCAGCTCGGTAAATTCCTTCACCAACTCAGCCGTCAGATCCGCCTTCGCCAGTTCTACCGCCTTCAACAACGAGGCCCTGTCGAACGCGACTCCAGCCGCCTCTACGACAGCCGCCAGATCTCGCGCAACCCGCAGATTCTGCTCGGTCTTCCAGGCGTAGCTACCCAACTCCTTCTGGAACGTAACCGCCTTCAAACTCTCCACTCGCTCGGCCAACGGAGTCTTTTGGTCCACATCCCAAAAGAACCGCGCGTCCTTGAACCGCGACACCAGCACCTTTTCATTCCCGTGCTGGATAATCGCGCGTCCCTCAGCATCCACCTCGGTGTTCAGCACGGTCAGGAAATGTGGCGCCAGCTTCCCATCCTTACCCTCCACCGCGAAATACTTCTGGTGGTCGCGCATCACCGTCACCAGCACCTCTTCGGGCAGCGTCAAATACTCCTCGGCGAAGTTCCCCAGCAGCACCGTCGGCCATTCCGTCAGGTGCACAACCGTCTCCACCAAGGGCTCGTCTTCTCTCCATCGAGCGCCAGCCACGCCCCGCGTCTCTTTATCCAAAGCCTTCCGAATCAGATGTCTGCGCTCGGCAACCTCAACCACCACCTTAGCCCTGCGCAGTACTTCGGCGTACTCTCCGGCCGCGCCAATCACCACCGGCGCCTCTCCATGAAGCACTCGGTGCCCACGGCTCGCATTCCCCGCCGCAATGCCCGCAATCTCCACCGGAACCACCACCGAATCGAGCAGCGCCACCACCCATCGCACCGGCCTTACAAACCGCTCCGGCTTGCCCGCGCGCCAGTACATGTTCTTCGCCCAGTAGAGCGTCAGCACTTCCTTGGGCAGTTCAGCCGTCAAAATCTCGCCCGCCGTACGCCCCGCGCGCTTCACGGTCGCGCCCACATACTCGCCCTTGGCCGACGTAACCTTCTCCAGCGCAGACACATCCACGCCAACCTTCTTCGCAAACGCCTCCGCAGCCTTGTTCGCCACCCCATCCTTGAACGCAACTGTCCAAGACGGCCCGGTCAACTGCTCTTCGATATCCGACTGCGCCGCCCGCACGCCCTCGGCCAGCACCGCCAGCCGCCGCGGCGTTGAAAACGTCTTAACCGCAGCGCCCGCATCCACCAGCCGCTCGCGCGTCAGCAGATCCGTTACCCGCTTGCCCAACTCCACCTCGGCCCCGGCAATCATCCGCGCCGGAATCTCCTCCAGCCCAATCTCCAACAAGAATTCCGCCATAATCCCTTTTGTCTTTCCGCTCGTTCAGCACCAAACCTGGGTGCCCCATCCTCGCGACGCCTTTGCCTTTGTCGCTAGGGTGGGATACCGCAAACCTCAACGGGCCGCAGTGAAAAAGCCGACCCGCCACCAACATTCCGTGCCCCACCTTTGCGTCTTCTTTCCGGCGCGAGGGTGGGAGACCAAAACCTTCAACCCACCGGAATCAAGCCACGCTTTGCACCGCGTAAGCCTTCGCCACGCCCACCGCCAAATTCCGAATCCGCCCAATCACGCCCACCCGCTCGGTCACGCTGATCGCCCCGCGCGCATCCAGCAAATTGAACAAATTGGAGCACTTAAGCGCCAGCTCATAGGTCGCCAGAAGCGGAAACCGCCGCTTCTCGACAACGCTCGCCTTCTCATCAGCCAGCAGCGCGTTGGCCTTGTCCAGAAGCGCTCGCGCCTCGGCCTCATAGGAGTTGAAGTGCTCCCAGAGCCGCGGCACATCTGCGCACTCAAAGTTGTAAACCGAGAACTGCAGCTCCTCAGCCAGCCGCACCTCGCCGTAAGTCACCGCCGCGCCCGTCTCCGGATCACGCGCCCACACAATGTCGTAGATCGAGTCCACATCCTGCAGAAACGCCGCAATCCGCTCCAGCCCATAAGTCAGCTCCGCGCAAATCGGGTCCAGGTCCATCCCGCCGCACTGCTGGAAATACGTGAACTGTGTAATCTCCAGCCCATCCAGCATCACCTGCCAACCTACGCCCCAGGCGCCGCCCGCCGGCCACTCCCAGTTGTCCTCTTCAAACTTCAAGTCGTGCTTGAGCAAATCAATCCCAATCGCCTCCAGCGACTCGAGATACAGCTCCTGCACATTCACCGGTGGCGGCTTCAGAATCAACTGAAACTGGGTGTGTTTGAACAGCCTGTTGGGATTCTCGCCATACCGCCCATCGGCCGGTCGCCGTGAAGGCTGCGCGTACCCCACGCGATAGGGCTTCGGCCCCAGAACGCGCAAAAACGTCTCCGGCGCCATCGTCCCAGCGCCTACCTCAACATCGTAGGGCTGTTGCAGAATGCAGCCTCGCTCGGCCCAGAACCCCTGCAGCCGGAACAGCAATTCCTGAAATGTGAGTGCGGACTTTGCCGCACCAGCGGCGGGAGTTGTTGAAACCTGAGATAAAGACACGGGCACACTCTCTCGAAAGGACTCTTCGCGATTCTACCAGCCGATCTCGCTCACTCAGCCCCGTGCTCGGCCCTGTCCTCGGGACCGTGGAAGTCGCGAAGCAAATCCTCCCCAACTCCCACGCCATTCCCCGCATCTCATAACCCAGGAGACCGAGATGACCCAGACACCGAAACCCACCACCACACAGCCTGGCAGGTTCCTTAGAGTCACGAGAGAACCCGACGACGGCGTCGTCAACGATTCCCTCGGCACGGTCGACATCTCAGATTCCACCGGCATCGAAGAAGAGCGCGAAACCGGCGACGCCAAAGTCGGAAACACCAACACCCACGAAGACTGAAGCGGACATTGAACGCTTCGGAACCGATCGTCAGCCTCTTGCTCCCAGCAGGCAGACAGCCCCGCGCGATCCTAGCGCTCTATCAAACGTAATGAGCTTCCCACCCGCCGCCTCAGTAAACGCCAGCAGCCAGGCATCCGCCCACACTTTCGGCGACACCGTGCGCTGCTTGGCCCTTTCGCGAAATCCGCCTTCCACCTCGGCCGGCTCTGAAATGAACGTCACGCGATCATCCTCGTACCAGCGGTCGTAAACCCTCCACGCCTCATCCATCGTCAACGGTTTGCCGTCCATCACAGCGTCCGTAGTCAGAAGCCGAAGGAACCCCATTTGCGTGAATCGAGAGAAGGCAATCGCTTCTGTCTGCTCATCCCACCACCGCTTGGCAACCTTTGCGTGCACGTGTTCAGGCGTTGCCAGCGCCAGCCACACGTTCATGTCAGGGAAGCTCAATGAGGTCATAAGCATCTTCGTTCGAAAGGTTGATCCGGCGTCCCGCAGGCGCAATCAAGGGAGGATCGAGGCTGAGCCGGCGTCGAGGCCGTGCCGTCGCCGGTTCCTCCACCGCGCGCTCAATGCTAGCCAGAATCAGCTTCCTGGCCGAGCAGCCTTTCCGAGCAGCCACCTCGTGCAGCTTGCGGTGCAAGTCGCGCGGCAGATCGATAGAGGTGCGAATTGGCTTGGAGTCCATGCTGAAATTATGTGCGCGC
>JANXQR010000257.1 GCA_025353435.1 Acidobacteriota bacterium
GGAGATGGGTAATCAAGAGGTTCGCCGGCCAGCATCGGCCCTGAATATAGAGTGTTGATAGACGAATTTGCAGGTCCGCAGAGGCCGTGGTCCGCACGGAAGTAATCGACTCCCGCGACGACCATTACCCCTTGCGCAACGGCTTCTGCATCGGAACAACCTGCACCGTTACATCACGCACTTCCGACAGAAAACGGTTCAGCACCGATCCGCGAAACAGGATGTCGAAACGCGACCGCGCTGACTGCCCAAATACCACGTGCGAGATGCTCTCCTGTTGCGCAAACCGGATCAGCGCATCGGACACGTTCTTGTCGACTATGTTCACGACTTTAGCCCCGAGCTCGCGCGCCATTCGCTGATATTCCTCCAACCGGTGATGCGCTTCGGGGTCGCCGTGGCCCTTGTCGTCGTCGGGACGCGTAACGTACACCGCAAACCACTCCGTCGAAAGCCGCCCCGCAATCCGTGAGCCCACGCGCAGCAGGCGCTCCGTGCCAGTCCGCGTGCTCAGGCAAACCATCACCTTCTCCGGAACCGTGGCCAGCTCCAGACCCTGATTGCGCCGGTACTCTGACTCGCGCCGGCTCACCTGCTCCGCGGTCGTGCGCAAAGAAAGTTCGCGAAGCACGTTCAGATTGCCGATCCTGAAAAAGTTGGCCAGCGCCTGCTCCACCTTTTCGGGCGCGTAAATCTTGCCCTGCCGAAGACGGTTGCGCAACTCATTCACCGTCACGTCCACATTGACCACTTCATCGGCGCGCTTGAAAAAATTGTCCGGAACGGTCTCGCGGATAATCGTGTTCGCAGACCGGTTTACCGCATCGTTCAGCGTCTCCAGATGCTGAATGTTTACCGCGGTCAAAACGTTAATGCCCGCTTCCAGCAACTCCAGCACATCTTCGTAGCGCTTGCGATTCTTGCTTCCCGGCACGTTGGTGTGCGCCAGCTCGTCCACGATTACAGTGTGTGGATGCCGCGCGATGATCGCGTCCACATCCATCTCTTTCAACGTCACGCCGTGATAGGGAATCTCGCGCTGCGGAATCGTCTCGAGATCGCGGATGCGCGCCTCGGTCTCCTTGCGGCCATGCGTCTCCACCAGCCCGATGACCACATCGATGCCTTCCTGGGTCTTCATCCGGTAGGCATCGTTGACCATGTCGTAGGTCTTGCCCACGCCCGGCGCCGCGCCAATGTAAATGCGCAGCTTGCCCTGTTCCTCCCGCCGTTCGATCGTGAGCTCTGCCATTAGGGTCTGCTCGCACTATTGTGGTGGATGGCGTTGCGAGCGAAAATCGGGCCAGACGAAGCCGAGCCCGAAGGCCGTGGCGGGCCCACCGTTGAGGGCGAGAATGAAGTACGGCCCGATTTTTCGCCGCAACCCTTCGGGCCGGGGCCAGTTTTCCCGATTTCGTCGTCGATCGTCGCTAACAGACACCCGGTATGTGTCACTCCTCACTCCTTGAACTCGAAAAAACTGGCTCCCGGCGCCACCGCCACAATAGTGCGAGCAGACCCTTAGCCCACCTCGACCGGATGCCGGATTTCGTTTACCGCCGCCACCGGCAGCGTAAACCGAAAAGTAGTTCCGTGGCCGAGGCGGCTCTCTACCGCAATCTGTCCGCCCATCGACTCCACCAGACGGCGCACCAGCGCCAGCCCCATCCCCGTGCCGGCCTCTGACGAAGCGTTGAAGCGGTCGAAGATCGCGTTCAGACGCTCGGCCTCAATGCCGCGACCCGTATCGCGCACCGTGAACTGCACGGAATTCTTAATCTCCTCAGCTGCAATCAGAATCTCGCCCCCAGGTTGCGTAAACCGCAGCGCATTCGTCAGCAGGTTGTCGAAGATCGATCGCGCAGCGCGCCGATCCGCGCGAATCGCCGCCAGGTCCGCAAACGCCTTCAGCTCAATGTGAACCTTCTTTTCGCATGCAGGGTCGGCATACCGGTCAACCGCTTCCCGCAGAATCGTGATGGGCCGCAGATTCTCCAGCTTCATCTCCCGCTTGCCGGTGTCGATCTCCGCCACCTCAATCAGGTCGCCCATTAAATCATCCAGCTTCTGGCTTTCGTCACTGGCCGCGGCCACCAGCTCCGCCTGCAACGACGTCAACTCGCCTGCAAACCCCTTGCCCAGCGCATACAGCCCACGCCGCAGTTGCAGCAGCGGATCTCTCAGCTTGCGACTCGCCACCGAAATAAACTGCGTCTTGAATCGATCTGTATTCTGCAGGAAAGTCACGTCTTCGAGCGTCGTCACCGTCCCCAGAAGCCGCCCCTCAGAGTCCCGCATTGGCGTGGTTCTCAATCTGAAACTGCGCTCGTTGTCGCCGAACCGCATCGGCAGCAGCGCCGCCTCATCCTCCGTTGCCACCGCTTTCTGCAGCGACACCGCGTCGCGAATCGCGCTCAGAATCTTCTCGCCCCCTGGCGTGTTGTTCAGCGCCATCCGATCACCGGCCGCCGCGCCCAGCAGCTCCGTCGCCGCCTGGTTCACCTTCAGCAGATGCCCCTTAGCGTCCGTCACAATAATCGGTTCAAAGATCGATTGCAGTACCGCGTCCGATAGCTGAAACTCCATCTGCCTTCGTCCCGCATCACTCTCCCGCAGGTCCCGCAGCCGCACCGCAATCCGGTTCATCTCCGCCGCAATTGTCCCAAAGCTGTCTCGCCCCGTTTGATCTGTCCGATGCTCAAGGTCGCCCTGCGCAATCCGCCGCGCATCCCGTGCCAGCGCACGAAGCGGCACCAGCACGGCCGCCACCGTCGCCATCGCAATCGCCACTGCCGCAATCGCCAGCATGTCGACGAGCCCGTCGTATCCCGCGCCAGCCAGCGGTTTGTGCGCCAATATTCCCAGCCAAACCACCAGGCCGGCGAGAATCGCGCACCCCAAAATCAATCGCTGGGTCAGGTTCAACATAGCCGCATACTCACCGGGAGCGCGTCACACAATGCACTCCAGCACCTTCTGTCGCAAGCAATCACAACTCTCCCATTTTGGATGATGGGGCCGCAATGCGCAAAATGACAGTTGAATGGCAGTACAAAACTTGCGCCGCCTCACAGTTGAATTGGAGGCAGGCTTAGGGGTGCGACTTCGGAAAATAATCGCGCAGCGACGGAATATCGATGAAAAGCAAGGTCGTAAATGCCAATATGCAGAGCGTCAGCACAATCATCAACCGCGGCTGACGATAAAGCTTCTCCGGGTTCTGCACCGCGCTGTCATGCCGGAAAGACAGGCCAAAGTAAATCGCCATCAGCCATGCCACCAATGGGAACGCGAGAATCAACTCCATCCGGTAACGCATGATGAACGCTCCGAAAAACAGCATCGCCGAAGACGCGTAGAAGGCAACCGAGTTCAGCAACGACTCCTGCGTGTAATACCGGAACGAACGCCGATAACTGGCTGCGATCAAAATGTCGTCGATCTGTCGGTACTCGCTGAACCGCTTCAGCGCCATAAAATAGGCCCCCAGCATCCAGTAAGAGAGCAAAAGCGAAAGCGGCGGAATGATCGCCGTCACCATGTACCAGCCCAGAAGAAAGCGAATTGGATTGTTGACCGATTCGCTCAGCACGTCGACATACGGGATATCTTTGCTGCGAATCGGCGGAATATTGTAGATACAGCCCATCACCCAGAGCCCGATGCTTGCCAGAAGGAAGCCGCGCGAAATCGTCGCCGCTAGTGCCACCCCCGCCAGCATCGTAGCGACCCACTGAATGTAACCCCAGCCCACGTGCACCTTACCTGAGGCCGCCGGGCGGTTCTTCTTGGTCGGATGCAGACGGTCGAAGGGCGCATCCAGAATCTCGTTCAATACATAGTTGCTGCTGGAAATCAGGATAGCGGCTAATAGTCCAACCGCGATCCGAACCGCCTGCGCACCGTCCACCCGTTCCCCTGAAAGTGCTACGCCCAATAGGATTCCGGGAACAATAAAAATCTGCTTGATGGAGTGATCCAGCCGTAGAAGGTGGGCGTGCGCCACTACCCGCGCCTTCACTGAAGTGACGGCGGGTATGCGGGGAACCACATCCGGGGGAAGCGCAGCGGGATTATCTTGCATCGGCGTCGGCTGCCTCTGCTTCTTCCTGTGCGGGATTCATCGGTGCACCCCGCTCCTATTTTTGCGACTGCTACTGGCTATCGATCCGGAATCTGGCATACCGACAGCGTTTCATTGTGCCATTGGCAACTTAGTCCCTCTGGCTTTGTTCCCGAGACCAGAACCCACGTGACTCCGAAATCCCGCTTCAGCCGTTCAAAATCCGCCATCTGAAACGTGTGAAATCCCGTCGTGGCGCTCACTTGCCTCTCCCACTCGGGACCGAGTTCCGGTGACTTGGTAATCACCGCCGTGTCTTTTATCTCGTCCGCCAGCACGCTCCGTTCCGCAATCGCGCGGAAGCCGTGATAGTCTTCCCCGGCAGCCAGCATGTACTTTGAATCGGTGGCAAAGTACGCGTCCTCCGGTGTGTTTTTCCTGATCCAATCGAATGCTTGCAGCCACTGATTGCTCGATTCGCGTCCGGGAATTTCGATATGCTCGGTGCTGGCGAACAGCTGCCGCTGCGCAAAATACATGCCGCCATTGGCCACCAGCAAAAACACCGCCCAACGCCATACCCGCGCCTTCAGGAAATACTTGCCCAGATACGCCCCGCCTATCAGCGTCATGAAAACGTACACCAGTTGCAGATAGCGCATCGGTTCCAGGGTGCTTAGTCTCACCAGCGCCGGCGGCCCAAGCAGAATCATCGCCACCGCCTGCTGAAATGCGCCATAGATGAAAATCGCCAGGGCAAAATGCGAAAGAGCCATGTTTCCTTGCTTTCGCGCCATCCGCGCCATGACCCAGAAGATCACCAGCGGACCGATCGCCCCCAGCCACTCATACCAGGTCCATTCAAAGAGATGAAAGCAATGGCGGCTGCTGATTGCGTCCAGATAGGTCTGCGATGGCTTGTCGAACAACCACCCAAAAGGAATAATTGCCAAAGCCGGTGTCGCCGCCTCGGTAGTCATGAGCCGCATCCGCGCCCGCCACGTGAGCACCTGCTCCCGCACCGGCTCCGAAAGTGTCAACGTCAACACGGAGCAGAATGAAATTCCCAAGGCTCCCATCAGGGGATGAAGAATCGCCGCCACCAGCAGAAACGGCATCGCTTGCCAACGCCTTCCCGCCAGAATGCGCGCCACCGCAAACAAAATCAGCGCCGTCGCCAGGTTTCGTGGGTGCAGATATTGGTCAGCGATGTAAAGGGCGGTCCCCGCGACTGGAAGCGTCAACATCGCCGACAGCATGGCGATACCGCCCCAGCGAGCCGACCGCTCTTCGAAAAGCTTTGATACGATACTCCAGCAGGCAAACAGCATCATGGCAACCGAGACAAACTGCCAGATCATCTCGGACCACGCCACCGATATTCCCGTGGTGTGAACAAAAATTGCCATCCAGGTATCAAACACACTGGTTCGCATCTGCATCTTGAAGAACGCCGAGTCGTGGGGATACAGCGTAGGCGTTACCGCGGACTTCACGGCGGCAAGATACACACCATCGTCCTCGGCCCCGGGATGATATCCCATCGCGAAGAACCCGAGCGTCGCAAACAACAGAATGGGGAAAAACGCTACCCGGCGAAGCCTATTCAGCAATCGTGCTACTCCAATTGGAATTCATCGTCAGTGCTATTCATTAAGTCTACATTCGTTTGACGAACTCTCAAAATGGAGGCGAAGGGTTGGATCATTTGCTGTCACCCCCTTGCAAACTCGCCCTCGTCATCCCCACCCTCCACGAAGCCGGCAGCCTCCCCGCGCTCCTCGCCCGCGTGAGCACAATACTCGACGCCTCCTGCCCCAATCACGAAATTCTCATCGTCGATGATGACAGCCGCGACGGCACCGCCGAACTCGTCCGCGCCATCACACGCAAAAACCCGCGCGTCCGCCTCCTCATCCGCAAGGGCGAGCGCGGCCTCTCCGGAGCCATCCTCCACGGCTGGCAGCACACTGCCGCCCCCATCCTCGGCGTCATGGACGCCGACCTTCAGCACCCCCCCGAAATCCTCCCATCCCTCATCGCCGCAATCGAAAACGGCAGCGACATTGCCATCGCCAGCCGCTACGCCAAAGGGGTTCAACTCGGGAGTTGGAACCCCCTGCGCAAGCTCGCGTCCGCCGTCGCCATAGGCCTCACCTACCCCCTCCAGTGCCCCGGCACTCGCGTAGCAGACCCCATGTCTGGCTTCTTCCTCGTCCGCCGCCGCTCGATCTGCAACATCATCTTCCAGCCCACCGGCTTCAAGCTTTTGTTGGAAATCCTCATCCGCGGCCCCATCTCCAAAGTGACTGAAGTCCCCTTCGAATTCGGCCGCCGCACCACCGGCCACAGCAAGGCCAGCCTCAAAGTCGCCTTGGACTACCTCCGCCTCCTCGCCCGCCTCTACGCAGCAAGAGCGGCCCGCCATCCCGCCATCACCCAGGAATTCTCCGGCGATTAACTCACTTGTATTTTGATGTGTCATCCCGAGCGAAGTGTTTTACAACGGAGCCGAGGGACCTG
>JANXQR010000265.1 GCA_025353435.1 Acidobacteriota bacterium
GCATACTCGTTTCCCAGAATCCACGCGCCCACCGCGCGGCTGTCTTGGTATCGCGCCGTGACCGTGGCGATGTGGTTCGAGTAGATCTGGCGTGCTTGCGGGTGATCGTAATTGATCACGTCCGAAAGCGCCTCCGGCACGACTTCCGCCGGGATGTTGGAGGTGGTGTATTGGTTGTTGATCCCGCGCAGTTCCCGAGGCAACCAGGCCGGCGGATATTGGTAGCCGATCAGGATGAATAATTTGAGTCCCAGCTCCTCGGCTTTATGGATCAAATGATCGGCCTTGGTCCAGTCATATTCGGTGGGACCTATCTGGAACTCGCCCCACACCAGTTCGCACCGCACGGAGTTGGCGTGCATTTTCTTGATGCCCGCGGCATTGGCGAAGAACAAGTCCGCATTCGGTACAGGCAAGCTGGTTGTGTCGGGGGTAAGAACTTCGCACGATTCATTCCCTGAAGCCGTCCCGAAGCAAACTGGCAACGTCCACTTCTGCGCCGCGCCAGGTTTCATGCTCGGTGAAAGATAAAACCGCTTCTGCGTGACTGAAACCTTGCCGTTTGCCGGCTTTCCGAATGTCAGGATCGGCTCGCCGGGCTGCTCCACCAGGCTCGACATGATCTTGTCCACCGGTTTGTGGCTGGCCGCGGTCTGCGCCTTCCAGAAGTCCTCCGCAGTGGCATTGCCATAAAGGTGAGCGGCGAGATACGCGTGCACACCCTTGCGGAATGTCTCCTCACCCACGTAGTTCTCCACCGTCAGAAGCACTTCACTGGCCTTGCCGTAGGAGATGTCGTCGAACATCTGCTCGATCTCCTCGCGCGTATCGGCCTTGGCCTTGATCGCGTGCGTGGTCGGCTGAGCATCCAAATCGAGTGTCTGGCTCTCGCCAGCAATCACATCCTGGTCAAACTTCCACTCGGGATGCATCACGGCCACGGGCTTGTCTTCCATCCAGGTCGCGAATCCTTCATTCAGCCACAAGTTGTCCCACCACTGCATCGTCACCAGGTCGCCGAACCACTGATGTGCCATCTCATGCGCAATCACACTGGCAACTTCCTTTTTCGCTCCCACAGAAGCGGTCTTTGGATCGATTAACAGCGCTGTCTCCCTATAAGTAATAGCCCCGAAATTCTCCATCGCGCCGGCCTCAAAGTCCGGCAGTCCAATTAGGTCCAGCTTTTTCAATGGGTATGGAATCCCGAAATAATTGTTGTAGTAGTGCAAAACGTACTTCGCGATCTCAACGCCAAAATGGGTCAGCTCCACTTTGTCGGGTGTCGAGCAAACGCGGATTTTCACGCCGTCCTGCTCGTCGCCAGTGCATTGAAAATCGCCCACCAGAAACGCCACCAGGTAAGTGGACATCTTTGGAGTCGTATCAAATGTAATGGTGTGCTTGTCCTCTCCGGGGCCCGCCGTGTCGCTCCTGATCAGGCTGTTGGAAATGACGGTATCGCTCTTGTCCACAACCATCGTCACGTCATATGTTGCCTTGAACGCCGGCTCGTCGAAGCTCGGAAACGCCCGTCGCGCGTCGGTCGATTCAAACTGCGTAACGCCGTAGTTCCGCTTTGCTGTTTTCGATAGATAAAAGCCGCGAAGTTCGTTGTTAAGGATGCCCGTATAGCGAATCGATAGCGTCGCCTTGCCCGCCGGAATCTGGTTCGGAACGGTGAAGGCGGTCTGCTCCTTCTCCTTGTCCGTTTTTATCGTCGCTGTTTGTTCTTTGGCCCCGTATTTCACCGTCGCGCTCTGAAATTCGATCTCCGCGGAATTAAGCACGATGGACGAGGACGGTTCCTTCACCTCTATATCAATCTGCTCCACGCCGGAGAACGTGGCTGATTTTAGATCGGGAGTGAGCACCAGGTTGTAATGCGCGGGGATGACGGTTTGGGGAAGCCGCTGGGAGTCGGCCGGCTGACAGGAGGCGATCAACAGGCACGCTAAAGCAGCAGCAATTCCAGGATGCGAAAGGATTCGGAGACAGCAAACCATTGGTCTTCCTCGTAACAAGATTCAGGGTAAATCGGGCTTCTCGGTGAGCGGCAGATACTTGCGATGATGCAAGGCCCCGTCTAAATTTCGATAGCCACCGATTTTAGTCAAGAAGAAACTGAATATCACACGCGGCGGGGAGTTGTAATCAGTTCCGTGACCGATCGCACGAGAAGGGTGACAAAATTTCGAAAGGTCTCTGGATGCCGGGTTCGTGCTGTCCTGATGCAGAGTTCACAGGGTGTCGGGTCGCAAGCTATGAGTTTGTATTATCAATCCCGGTTTTCTGCTCCGTGCTCCCTGCTTCTCAGCGAATCCAGTAGCAACAGGCATGCACCGGTCACCACCGAACTGTCCGCAACATTGAAGTCCGGGAAGTGATAGCTGAAGATATGCACTTCGATAAAGTCCACTACCGATCCGTAGGCGATGCGGTCGTGCACATTGCCCAGCGCTCCAGCAAAGATGAGTGCCAGCGCAACGGTTGTCGGCGTGAATCGGCTCCCCAGTCGCACCATCGCCACCAACACTGCTGCTGCGGCTAGTAGCGTAAAGGACACCAGCCCCCAGCGGACCACATGCGGCGAAGCCGAATCTGCAAACAGTGAGAAGGCCGCGCCGTCATTGGTCCAATGCGAAATGCGCAGCACATTCGGAATGATCGGAATGGCTCCGCCCAGGCGTATGTGCGTCGACACCCACACTTTAGTGAGCCGGTCGCCGATAAAAACTGCGACCGAAATCATCAGCAGCCAAGGAAGCTTTCGCGGGGCAGGGAAGCTCAAGCGGCGACCTCCGGTGGCGGCGGTGCAATCTGCATCTCCTTGAGCGCCGTCTGGCAACGCGTGCACACGTTCTCCCAAGTGCCGTAACTTGAAACCTCAGGCATGAAGTTCCAGCAGCGCGCGCACTTGCTGCCGCTCGCTGGGAGCGCAGTGATCTTCAACTCGGAACCCTCGACAACCGTCACCTTGGAGACGTTCAGGATCTCCTTCAGCCCTTCGGCGTGTTTTCTAAGCAGCGTCAACAATTCACCTGAAGCCGCAATCTCCAATTCCGCCTCAAGTCCTTTGCCGATGCGCTTTTCCTTGCGAGCTTCCTCCAGCACGATCATTGCTGCATCGCGGAGGACAAAAATCTGCTTCCACTCTTCAAGCAAAGTCCCCGGTTCTTGAGAGAACACTTCCTCGGGTTTCGGGAACAACGCTAGGTGCACGCTCTGCTCACGGCCTGCCACCGCCGGCATGTATTCCCAAACCTCATCGGCGGTAAAGCTCAGAATCGGCGCCACCAAACGCACTAGAGCCTCGGTGATCTTCCACAGCACCGTCTGCGCCGAATGCCGCGCCAGGCTTGACGGCGCGAATGTATACATGCGGTCCTTCAGCACATCCAGATAAAACGAGCTCAGATCGACGATCGCGAACTCATTTACTGCGTGATACACACGATGAAACTCGAATGCCTCGTACCAGCCGAGGATCTTCTCCGTCAGGTCGCGCGTACGTGCCAGCATGTACCGATCGAGCGGCTGCAACTCGTGTTCGGGCACGTGATCTCGTGCCGGATCAAATCCATTCAAATTGCCAAGCAGGAACCGAAAAGTATTGCGCAGCTTGCGATAGAGCTCTGCACACCGCGCCATGAGGTTCTCGCTCGCGGCCATGTCCTCGCGGAAGTCAATTGATGCCACCCAGAGCCGCACGATGTCGCCACCCATGCGCCCCGCAATATCCACTGGATCGACGCCGTTACCAAGCGATTTCGACATCGCGCGACCCTGTTCGTCAAGCGTCCAACCAGCCGTGGCCACATGCGAATACGGCGCACGACCGCGCAGCGCCACGCTAGTCAGCAGGGAAGAGTGAAACCAGCCGCGATGCTGATCGCCGCCCTCGAGATACAGCACCGGAGCCGCATCTTCCTTCTGGAACTTCGCGTACTGCACCTTCAACTCTGGATCGGCCTCGCACACCGCTGACCAGCTTGTCCCTGAGTCGAACCACACATCCAGAATGTCGGTTTCCTTGCGGAATTCCCTGGTCCCGCAGTGCGCGCACTGAGCGTCCTCTGGCAACAGCACAGCGACCTCGGTCGTGTGCCAGGCCTCCGCGCCCTCACGCTCGAACAGGTCCACCACCTTGCGATTCAATGCCGCGTCGATGATGGGCAGGTTGCACTCCTTGCACATCAGCACTGCGATGGGCACGCCCCAGATGCGCTGCCGGCTGATGCACCAGTCTGGCCGTGTGGCAATCATGTTGGTGATCCGCTCCTTGCCCCACGCGGGATCCCACACTACTTTGTCAATCTCCTCTATCGCCAGCTGGCGGTAAGTCGTCTCGCTGCCATCGGCGCGTTTCACCGGCGTTTCCAGGCCAATGAACCACTGCTCCGTGGCGCGAAAGATCACTGGATTGTGGCAGCGCCAGCAATGCGGGTACGAGTGGTTCAGGTCCGCCGAAGCCATCAGCGCGCGGCTCTCTTCCAGCATCGCCACAATGATCGGATTCGCCTTCCACACAGTCTTGCCTTCGTATGGTGCAGGAGCCGCTCCCCGCCAGGATTCGGGATCGGCATGAATCCGCCCCATCGCATCCACACGACAGGTCAGGTCGAGTCCGTATTTCTGCCCGGTGTAAAAATCGTCCGCGCCATGTGACGGCGCCGTGTGCACCGCTCCCGTTCCCGTATCGGCGGTCACGTATGATCCCAGAACGCCCAGAATCGTGCGGTCAAGAAACGGGTGCTGGAACGTCGTCCGCTCCAGCTTGCTGCCCTTGAATCGAGCAATCTCCTCTGCGCCTTCCAGCTTGCAGGCCGCGATGACCGAAGCCGCCAGTTCCGCCGCAACAATGTAGACCGGCCCGGGCTCTCCGCCCACCTCGCCCGTCGTCGCCAGCGCCACGTACTCAAAATCCGGATGAAACGTCACGGCCAACGACGCCGGCAAGGTCCACGGCGTGGTCGTCCAGATGATCGTGTAGACCTCGCGTCCGGCAAGCGCACCGTCGAGCGCCGACGCATCCGACGTCAGCTTGTACCGCACATAGACCGAAGGGCTCGTGTGCATCGCATACTCGATCTCGGCATCGGCCAGCGCCGTCCGGTCGTGGATGCACCAATACACAGGCTTTAGCCCGCGGTAGACAAACCCCTTCTCAAGAAAGCCATAGAACGCCTCAAGCGTCCGCGCCTCGTATGGGCGTGTCATGGTCTTGTAAGGCGTATCCCAGCGCCCAAACACCCCTATGCGCTCAAACTGCGAGGTCTGCAGATCAATGTACTTCTGCGCATAGGCCCGGCAGGCTTCCAGAACCTCGGGAGCCGGCATTTCGAGTTTCCGGCGCCCAAGTTGCTCATCCACCTTGATTTCGATCGGCAGACCGTGGCAATCGAACCCCGGAACGTAGGGAGCGTCGAATCCGGCCATCGTCTTCGATTTCACGACGAAATCCTTCAAACCCTTGTTCAGCGCATGCCCCAGGTGAATGGGCCCGTTGGCGTACGGAGGGCCGTCATGAAGGATGTAAGGCGGTCGCCCGGCGCTCGCTTTTCGCAACTCGCCGTACAACCCTATGGATTGCCAATAAGCCAGCCGAAGTGGTTCATTTTGAGGAAGATTCCCCTTCATCGGGAAGGGGGTTTGCGGAAGGGTCAAAGTCGCCTTTAGCTCCGGCGCTGGGGACATTGTTGCTCCATCTGTAGGCAAAAGTCGTTCATTTTTAGTGTAACTGGCGCAGAAGATGTTTTTTGGGGTAACAAACCGGCACCAATTGGCGTCTATTGAGTATGGGAAGCAATAACCCGGCGGAGTATGAGATTCTGGACCGCGAGGGTCAGCAGTTTGCGACCAACGGCTCCGGGAACCGTGCAGGCCATGGTTCCCCCGAGGGACCAATGACTGGGACAAACTTCGGTGCTCTCAAGCATAATGGAAGTCTAGACCGGAACACGACGAGTCGGTCCCAAGTTCGAGCGGAAGGCGAGGCCTCCCGTTATAATGGCAACTCACTTATGACACAGTCAGGCACCCAAGGCCCAGAGGCCGCTTCCGGCACCAACGGCCACGAACTCGATTCTTTTCTGGGGAAGGCTTTTGAAGAAAAGCCCATCTGGACGGGGCTCTATGAGAGTGTCCACGACCTCTTTTTCCCGCCGAAGCTTCCGCCCCTTGAGTTGACATCTACGCCAATTCCAGTGCCGGATCGCATGGCCGTCAAGACCAATCCTTGGGCCGTAGGCACCGCGACGGTGATCAACGGTGCAATCTTGGCTCTGATCCTTTTCCTGGGCGTCCGGACGTTCATCCAGCATGTAGCGCCCCCCCCGGCGTCGATCACCATCGACGTAGGCGACTTCAAGGTGAACGCCCCCAAGTCGCAACAAGCCGCTGGCGGTGGTGGGGGCGGCGGTTCGCACGAGATGGTAGATCCCATCAAGGGCAAGAATCCGAAGCTCGAAAAGGCCCCCGTCACGCCTCCCATGGTTCCGATCCTGGATAAACCCAAGCTGGCAGTTGACTCCGCAGTCGCTGTGCAGCCCGATATCAAGCTCCCGGACAATCTTGTTCCCAACATCGGCGTCCACAGTTCCGCCAACGTCACGCTCGCGTCGAACGGGCAGGGCACCGGCGGCGGCATGGGCACTGGTTCTGGCGGCGGCCTAGGCTCGGGAAATGGAAACGGCTACGGTCCAGGAACCGGCGGCAACACCGGCGGCGGCGTTTTCCGCGTTGGCGGCCAGATTTCAGCTCCGGTCCCACTGCTCACGCCGGAAGCTGAATTCTCTGACGAAGCCCGCCGCGCAAAATATCAGGGCGAGGTCATGATTACCCTCATCGTCGATGCGCAGGGCAACCCCATCAATCCGCGCGTTGTTCGCCCGCTGGGTATGGGCCTCGATGAAAAGGCGCTTGAGGCGGTTCGGAAGTACAAGTTCAAGCCAGCTCTCAAGGACGGCAGGACTCCGGTCCCGGTATTGATCACAATTGCAGTCAACTTCCGTCTTTACTAATTTGCCGGCTAGAGCCCCAAGCCTTTCCATAACCCAGAAGCCATCCCATTTTCGGGATGGCTTTTTCAATGGCAGACTCTTAGAGTGGCCGTTGTGAACTACCGTCATTTCCGATCCGGCGACTTCGACCAACTCTATGCGATCGAGGAAGTCTGTTTCCAACCGCCGCTGCGATTCAGCCGCCTCCATATGCGGCAGTTGATTGAAGGCCCCAAATCCGCCACGTGGATCGCTGAAAAAGAAGGCCGCATGGCCGGTTTTGCAATCGTAGAATTTACGCCGGAACCAGACCACGAAACCGCTTACATACAGACACTCGAAGTATCGCCCGAATACAGGCGCAAGAGGATAGGCCTTGAACTTTTGCGCCGCCTGGAAGAATCGGCAATCGCTGCCGGCACCTCGCTGATCTGGTTGCATGTGGATGCGGAGAACGAGCCCGCTATTCGGCTCTACCGCGCCGAGGGCTACCAATTGCAGGGAAGGCACGAAAACTACTACGCCCGCTCTCGTGCTGCGGAGATTTACTTAAAGCAGCTTGTTGCAGATCGCGACCTTGTGGCCACGGGTACTGAACGTGTATAGGCCCCGCGATCTTCACTGCTACAACCGGGCTCAATTTGAACTCGTAACCCGAGGGATCCCGCAGCCGGGAGTTGCAAGGTAGACGGCGCGAAGCCTGCGCTTGTCGCCACGCATGGTGTTGAGTCCTCCCCTGTGGTGCGCGGCGCCGCTATACAGCACACCATGTCGAAATCGCGTTTGATAGGCATTGTAAGTGCGACCTTCGTAAAAGTCCTATGGTGACCGTCACCGTCGTGGCCCGAAAGGCGACTCATATCCGGCGTAAGATTGAAGCAAGGTCCCATGTCCCTAAGCAATCCGAGTCTACCCAAGTCCATCCTGGCCTTGCGGGGCTACAACGCGCAGCTTTTCTTCCATGATCTTGTCGCCGGAGTCACCGTCGGGATGGTTGCTCTTCCGCTTGCCATGGCGTTCGGCATCGCCTCGGGCGTTACGCCGCAAGCAGGGCTGTATACGGCTGTCGTTGCGGGCTTCCTGATCTCAGCGCTAGGCGGATCGCGAACTCAAATCGGAGGGCCCACCGGAGCGTTTGTCGTCATCGTTGCGGGAATTGTGGCGCGCTTCGGCATGACGGGGTTGGCGATGGTGACGCTCATGGCGGGAATCCTGCTCGTCATTATGGGCGTCACGGGGCTAGGGGCAGCGGTGCGCTTTATCCCCAGAATGGTGGTGGTGGGCTTTACCAACGGCATCGCCATCCTGATTGCGTCAACCCAGATCAAGGACTTTCTCGGCCTCCGCACGGGTGCCGTGCCAAGCGAATTCCTGCCACGAATGAAATTGCTTGCGGCCCATCTCCCCAGCGTGAACTGGGCCACTGTGGCGATTGGCGTTGCCACGATGGCCATTCTGCTGGGCCTGCCGCGCGTAACACGGCGCGTGCCCGCCTCGATTGTTGCCGTGCTTGTGTGCACGTTGGCTGCATATCTGCTGCATCTGCCGGTTGAAACCATCGGGAGCAAGTTTGGTGGCATCCCGCGTGGGCTGCCCCCATTCGCGATTCCCAATCTCCACTCAGAACACATCCTCCCTCTCATCCCCTCGGCATTCACGGTGGCGATTCTTGCGGCGCTCGAAAGCATGCTCTCCGCGGTTGTGGCCGACGGCATGACTGGCGATCGACACAACTCCAATGTCGAACTGGTAGCACAGGGCATCGCCAACATGGTCTCGCCATTGTTCGGCGGCATTCCGGCCACGGGCGCCATCGCGCGCACCGCAACCAACATTCGCGCTGGGGCGCGTTCGCCGATCTCAGGAATCATTCATGCAGTCACATTGCTTCTGATATTGCTCGTCGCGGCTCCGCTGGCCAGTTATATTCCGCTGGCCACGCTCGCCGGGGTGCTCTTCATCGTCGCTTATAACATGGGCGAGTGGCATGAGATTGGCACAATCCTGCAGCTCGACTTCGCCGCCGTCTCAGTATGGCTGGTCACATTTGCGCTCACCGTGTTTGCAGACCTTACCGTGGCTGTAAGTGTCGGCCTTGGCCTTGCTGCGCTGCTTTACATTTATCGCGTGGCAGAAACTACCACCGTCTCTCCGGTCAATGAAGAATATATCCGCGACGGTCTTCCGCATGTGCTGCAAGGGCGGATCATTCCCTCCTACGTAACGCTGCTTCG
>JANXQR010000281.1 GCA_025353435.1 Acidobacteriota bacterium
GCAACACACTTACTACCGGTTTGTGGCGCTCGCAGACCGGAAGAAGAACATTTACGACCAGGATCTGATCGGGATCCTGCCTGATCCGATTCGCGAGCGCCGACATGTGGTCGTGGAAGAACTGGATTGAGGGGGGCGAGGACAAGTGACGAAACCCCGGGTTGGTGTCGTGATTTTGTTGGAGCTGATGGTCACCATCTTAGCTTGGGTGTTTGCTTTTCGGAGTGCAAGCTGGGCAGCACCCATTACCCAACCGCTGTTCCTACCGGGGACCCTATTGGTGCTCGTTCTGACTCCTGCCCAGCATTCGCCAGATCTCGCGATCATATGCTTAGGGTATGCAGTTAATTTCATTTTCACATGGCTCATCATTGCCTTGGCTGTTGGATTCATTCTGCGATTGGTTGCACGAAGAAGGATATCTGCGTGAAGCTGAAGATTCTAGTTTTGGGTGGCGACGGCATTGGTCCTGAAGTGACCAATGAAGCCGTGGCCGTACTGAAGGATGTAGCCGAAGCGGGTGAGCACGAATTCACGTTCACAGAGCGGCGCATTGGCGGCGTGGCGATTGTGCAGGATGGAACTCCGCTTCCAGCCGATACGCTGAATGAGGCGCTGGCGAGCGATGCGGTGCTGCTGGGAGCAGTAGGTGGCAACGAGTTCAATTCCCTTCCCCCGGATCAGCGGCCAGAAGCGGGCCTGCTGAAGATTCGCTCAGCTCTGGGCGGATTTGCGAACCTGCGTCCAGCTTTTGCATACAAGGAATTAGCGGCGAACAGCCCGCTGCGACAGGAGATTGTGGAGGGCGCCGACATTCTGTTTGTTCGCGAACTGCTCGGCGGTCTCTACTTTGGAACTCCGCGCGAGTGGAACAAGGCCACGGGCGAGAGCTGGAATACCATGCGCTATACACGCGACGAAGTGGCCCGCGTGGCGCGCGTTGCATTCAAGCTGGCTCAGAATCGCCGCAAGAAGCTGACCAGCGTTGACAAGGCCAACGTGCTCGAGGTTTCGCAACTGTGGCGCGCAACGGTGAATGAGATCGCCTTTGAATTTCCGGATGTAGCGGTCGAACACCAATACGTGGATGCGATGGCAATGCATTTAATGAACCAGCCGCGCAATTACGATGTAGTGCTGACTGAGAACCTATTCGGCGATATCCTTTCCGACGAGTCCGCGGTCATTACCGGCTCGCTGGGCATGCTGCCTTCGGCGACGATCGGAGGCAAGGTGAATCTTTACGAGCCGGTTCATGGCTCCGCGCCCGATATCGCAGGCAAGGGATTGGCGAATCCGTTGGGTGCAATTCTCACGGCGGCACTGATTTTGCGCCACTCTGCCGGCCTGGAAACGGAAGCCCACGCGATTGAAACCGCCGTACGCAAGGTTCTTGAAACCGAGTACCGGACACCGGACTTGGCGCGCGCCAACCCGAACGCATTCGTGGTGCTGTCAACAACGGCGATGGGCGCGCAGGTGCGAGAGACACTGCAAAACATTCTTGCGGTTCGCTCGTAGCGGGGACCGGATCAGAGACGCGGGATCACATTCGCAATAAACGCTACGTGCCGAACGTTCAATCAGGAGTGCAATGAGTAACGAACCAAAAACGCTATTTCAGAAGGTCTGGGAACAGCATGTGGTGGTGGAGCCCAAAGGCGAGCCAACGCTGCTCTACATTGACCTGCAGTTGCTGCACGAGGTCACTTCCCCGCAGGCATTCGAAGGCTTGCGGCTCACCGGGCGCACGGTGCGCCGCCCCGATCGATCGATTGCGACAGTCGACCACAATGTGCCGACAACGATTGAGGGCAGGCTTCACATTGTTGACCAGATCGCGGCTACGCAGATTGCGACTCTGCGCCAGAACTGTGTGGAG
>JANXQR010000286.1 GCA_025353435.1 Acidobacteriota bacterium
CCATACATGAAGGCGACAGAGGTCTGCTGCTTCACGTCAATCGAGGTGGTGCCGGAGTTGCGAATCGGCAGGAATATTAGCCCGGCGGGACCGGCCTCAACAAACGGGTTGAACCTTTTGAAGGTAAAGCTGCGGACATAAGCGCCGGAGATTTCCTGGGTGCGGGTGAGAACCTTGACAACGTTTGTGTTGCCAACAATGAAACGCATGGTGTTCTGGTAGGTCATGCCGTAGTTCGCCTCAAGGGCGCTGTTGGGCGTGAGCATGAAGCGGTAGCTGACCAAGCCGCCCAACGCATAGTTGGAGTGGACCTGAACGTCAGTGGACGAGGCAACAAACGGCTCAATGATTCCGATGCCGCTCAGGCTGATGTCCTGGCGACTCTCCTGAGCTCGGCCGGCAACCGTACACGCGGCCAGCAGGGAAACTACGAAAACGATCTTCTTCATTCGGTCCTGAACCTCACGACTGCGCAACCGTGGAGGCTGGCAGCGAGCTTTACATTGTCGGTGCCCCGGTTGGCCGGTGTCCCGGTTGGCGGCCGGGCTCCGCTCTCAGTATTGTAAATGGCCGGAGCGGACCACGAACCGGGGGCACTGGAATGATCTAAGCATTAGACGCACGCAAATCTGAACGGTGTTACCATGAATAGCACAGAATGCCTGGGGCTTCGATCGTAGCCTGGTCTCCGCAATACCGAGTTCCAAAGTATCTGGTCGCACCCTACCCGTGTTTCTCAACCTGGTAATAGAAGGGCGGACCGTTGAGTTTGGCCAGCGCGCGGACAGTTTGCAGGAAGGCTGTGGCGGCGTAGGAAAGGGCGCCGTGGCGGCGATGAACCAGACGGAGGACTCGTTTCAACTCGAGTTCAGTAACTGGGATGGCAATGAGTTCACCGGTTTCGAGTTCTCGGGCGACGGTAAGCCGGGGTACAAGGGCAACACCGTTGCCCATGGCCACGAACCGCTTGATGGCCTCGATCGTAGGCAGTTCGATGGCCATGTTCAAGGGCGTGCGATAGCGCTGGAATGCCTCGATAACCTTGCGACGGAGGGGCGAAGCCACGTTGTGGGCGATGAATGTCTCCCCTCCAAGGTCACTGATGGAGACCCGACTTGCGCCGGCAAGGGGGTGGCGCAGGCTCACCACCAGCGCGAGACTGTCTCCATAGACTGCGATGGTTCGGAACTGCTCCGGGTCAGGCCGGAAGGAGATCATGCCCAGTTCGAAGCTACGCAAATTCAGTTCATCGGGGATGTGCGATGCAAGCATGCGCTGCACGGTCACGTTGATGTGCGGGAACTCGCGCCGGAAAGCGTCAATTACCGGCAATAAATAGGTGCAGGTGTACTCGTTGGCGGCCAAGTGGAGGCTGCCACGCTCCAGGCTTTTCAATTCGCCGAGTGCGCTCGTAGCTTCTCGCCGCAAGGCCATGAGCCGCAAGGCATATTCGCGGAGCAATGTTCCTGCCGCGGTCAGTGAGCCGTCGCGGGCGGCTCGATCAAAGAGCGTCTCGCCGACAGAAGCTTCGAGTTTGCGAATCACCTGGCTGACGGCGGGCTGGGTACGATGAAGGCGCACCGCGGCGCGAGAGAAGCTGCGCTCCTCGGCAACGGCAAGAAAGGTCTCGAGCTGGTTGAGTTCCATGGTGAATCCGTATAAGCAATTGTAATCGATAGTCCAACAATAATAACTTTGCGTTATATTGGTCCGATCGGTGAAACTGTAAGAGTTCGCGAACTGGTTCCTCTCAGGCAGGCTTGCACATGACTCGAGATCACGTAGTATTTTTTGACACCACGCTGCGCGACGGCGAGCAGTCGCCGGGCTGCAGCATGACGACGCAGGAAAAATTGACGATGGCGCACGCCCTGGAAGACTTGGGCGTGGACATCATTGAAGCCGGGTTCGCGATGGCCTCAGAGGGCGACTTCGCGGCGATCGCGACGATCACGCAGGCAGTTCGGAAGCCGAAAATTGCGTCGCTGGCCCGCGCCAAGCAGGAAGATATCGAGATGGCGGCGCGCGCCGTGCATTTTGCCGACCGCCCGCGCATCCATGTGTTCCTTGCTTCGAGCGATCTGCATCTCGAATACAAGTTGAAGATCAGCAGGCAGGAGGCGCTCGATCGCACTGCGGAGTCAGTGCGGCTGGCGCGTTCGCTGGTGGATGACGTGGAGTTTTCACCGGAAGATGCGACGCGATCGGATCGTGACTTTCTTGTGGAGATGGTCCGAATTGCAATCGAGGCCGGCGCAACGACGATTAATATGCCGGACACGGTGGGCTACACGACGCCCGCGGAATACGGCAAGATGTTTCTCGATGTTCGCGAGCGCATTCCTGCTGTCGATGCACAGGGGATTATTCTCTCCTCGCACTGCCATGACGACCTGGGTCTTGCTGTAGCGAATTCTCTCGCCGCCATTGAAGCTGGCGCGCGCCAGGTGGAATGCACAATCAACGGGATTGGTGAACGGGCCGGCAATGCGGCGCTCGAAGAGCTTGCTGCCGCGCTGTACGTCCGCACCGACAAGTACGGCATGACGACAAGCATCAAGCTCGATCAGCTGTATCCCACGAGCCAGGTGCTGGGAAACATCATCACCTTCAAGCCTTCACCAAATAAAGCGATCGTGGGCGCCAATGCCTTCGCACACGAGTCCGGCATCCATCAGCACGGAATGCTGGCCAATCCTCTCTGTTACGAAATTATGACGCCGACGCTGGTGGGCGTGTCGGCAACTAACCTGGTGCTGGGCAAGCACTCCGGCAGGGCTGCCCTGCGTCATCGCCTGGAGCAGCTTGGCTTCACGCTCGACCGCGAAGAATTGCAACACACTTACTACCGCTTTGTGGCGCTGGCGGACCGTAAGAAGAACATCTACGATCAGGATTTGATTGGGATACTGCCGGATCCGATTCGCGAGCGGCGGCATGTAGCTGTGGAAGAACTCGATTGATGCAAGCCGAAAGCGCATGCGCGAATACCATTTTTGAGTTGTTCTCGGGAGCAGAATGAAGCTAAAGATTCTAGTTTTAGCGGGCGACGGCATTGGTCCTGAAGTGACCAATGAAGCCGTGGCCGTGCTGAAGGATGTAGCCGAAGCGGGCGAACATGAGTTCACATTTACGGAGCGGCGCATTGGCGGAGTGGCGATTGTGCAGGACGGAACTCCGCTGCCCACGGATACGCTGAATGAGGCGCTTGCGAGCGATGCGGTGCTGCTGGGTGCCGTGGGCGGAAACGAGTTCAATTCCCTTCCTCCGGATCAACGGCCGGAAGCTGGGCTGCTGAAGATTCGCTCGGCCCTGGGCGGATTTGCGAATCTGCGTCCTGCCTTTGCATACAAAGAATTGGCGGCGAACAGTCCGCTGCGTCAGGAGATTGTGGAG
>JANXQR010000288.1 GCA_025353435.1 Acidobacteriota bacterium
CCTGAGGCTCAGCCGTCGTTACCGCCAGATGCTGGTGTCAAACAGCACGGAGCGCGAAGTAAAGGAATACGTGAAGGAGCGGTTCCGGTCGGCGCTTCAACTGATGCGCAACATTGCGCAGCGGAAGAGCACGATCCTACGGACGTGCGACGTCATTGTTCGTCGTCAGCAGGACTTCCTCGAGTATGGAATTGAAGGGCTCCGGCCGATGATGATCAAGGAAGTGGCCGAAGAGATTGGCGTTCATCCTTCGACCATCAGCCGTGCAGTTGCGAATAAATATGCACACACGCCGCAGGGCGTGATCGAACTGCGGTTTTTCTTCTCAGAGGGATCGAACGGACCGGAGGGTGCTGACACACCATTGCTGGTGTTGAAGCGCAAAGTGCGCAAGCTGATTGAAGACGAAGACGCGCGCCATCCGCTGACTGATGACCAGCTTGCCGCGATGTTGCAGGCCCAGGGGATCCAGCTTACACGCAGGACGGTCGCGAAATATCGCGAGGATATGAACATTCCCTCCACGCATCAACGCCGCCGCCGCGACAGCTAAAGAAGTTCATTTTCCATAATCGGCCTAAGCGGAAACGCCTTGATGCAAGTGGAACGGTTCCTTTTGATGGGAGTAGATTGCGCTAAGTCAAACTCTATGTAAAGTGATGTAAAATCCTCCTCCATCGCGATACTGCTGAAACAGCTCACGTGCTAAAGTCGTCGATACTTAGGCGCATAACATAGGCGTCTTTGCCTTACTGCAACGTTGACGCATTTAAGTAAGCGGAGACTTATCAAGCAAGCAAGTTATTGGGGAGATTGGACCCAAGCTGGAAGTGAACGCGACTTCCTGGTTGATAGTGCTCGACTCGACCAAAGGTGTGGCATATAAGCGGGAGGTCAATAAAATGTTAAACGGATCGAAGGTGGGTAGTCCTTCTTTAGTCGCATACGGTGTACTTACGATCGTTCTGGGAATGGCCCTTAGTGCGTCGGGTACGTTGATGACCAATCCCATGGGTGAAGAGCTTGGATACCTGTTGGCCGAGGTATTTACCGGGATTTGCTTGGTGATCGCAAGCGTCTCTGTGGGCGTGATGAGAGCGAAAATCAATTCCACACGCAATGTGGCAATTTATCTGCTTGCGTGGACACTCTCTGTTGTGTCCTGGTTCGTTTGCTGGATTCTTCAACCCTCGACCGAAGACTTCTCCTTGTTGCTCAGTTTGGCCGGGCTGCACGGTCTGTTCTGGGGGCTTTGGTGCGTGGGACTGGCGCTGGACTTTCGGTCTCTGCGTGGAAGAGCCGCGATTCTGTGCTTCTTCGGGGGAACAACCTGTTCGATCGGAATTATCCTCGCAACTCGTTCAGGAATAGGCAAGCTGAGCGCTGTAACGGCGGCAGCGTGTTATCTGCTATTTCTGGGCACTCAGACCCTCGTGACTGCCGCTTTGCTTCATCGCCAGTTTGAGAGAAAGAACGTATTAGTGCGGTCGTAGATAAGAACCTGACTCGCTCCTCCGAAAACACCAAGAGGTATGCTAGAAGGCGTGCGGCCGCTTGGTCGCGCCCTCTATCGTTGGTGTGACTCTTCTAACTTACGTTGCTGTCATATAACATGCCAACTTGCTGCAATATAAGTGTTACGAAGATGACAATTTGTTCACTTTACAAGTGTTTACAGCGTAGTTGCTGGCGAACAAATTTACCTATCTTGCCACCAGCGTAACGTCTCACCTGTACCCTGCGAAAGTAAGCCTTCCGGCGCTCGACTTTAAGTTATCAGCGCATCGATAAGGCTACTGGATGATCTCGAGTGTAAGTAAGAAGACACCTCGAGCTTGTTCCGGGGGAGGAGGCGTAAGACACAATGAACCGCATAGCCAGACTGCTGTTTGCCAAGGGCATCGTATCGATTATCGTCGGCTTGATCTTGTTAAGTGCAACGCCCAGCGTAAAGGCGATTCCTGCGTTCGCGCGAAAGTACAAGACTGCTTGCGCAACCTGCCACAACAACTGGCCAGAGCTCAATGACTTTGGCCGTGCATTCAAAATGAATGGGTTCAAGTTCCCCAAAGATGATGATCAGTTTGTCAAGGATCCGCCGCTGATGCTTGGCGCAGAGGCACAGAAGGAGACGTTCCCGTATTCGATTTACCCTGGAGAACTGCCGATCCTTCCTATCGCTTTCCGCTATTCCGGATACGCCAACTACAACAGCAAGCTGCCTGCTGAGCTACAAGTACCGAACGCGTACGCTCCGCAGACCACTCTATTCACGCCAAACACCGTCACGATGATTGCGGCCGGAAGCTTCGGGCCTTCAATCGCGTTTTGGATTGACGACGACCTTTCGACCGGTGGTTCTGGCGCGGCCGGCGGGCTGGGAGACGGCTATATCAAG
>JANXQR010000301.1 GCA_025353435.1 Acidobacteriota bacterium
CAAACTTGACGGGCTGTGCCCCGCATTCACCAGCACGTTCAACTGCTCCATCAACTCTGCGCTCTGTCCCGCCGCCACCGCCTCCAGCAGGCGCTCAAACACTGCGTTCGGCACACTCCCCATCAGCTCGCGAATCTGTGCGCCGCCCAACACCGCTCGCCCAGCCGCATCCAGCGGAGCCGAAGCAATCGCCTGGTCCATAATCGATAGCGCATCGCGCATTGACCCATCGCCGGCCTCTGCCAGCAGCGCCAGCGCCGCGTCCTCCGCCTCCACGTTTTCCAGCCCCGCAATCATGCGCAACTGCGCAAGAATGTCGTCAAACTTCACCGCATGAAAGCTGAAGTGCTGGCAGCGCGAACGAATCGTCTGCGGAATGTTTTCCGGCTCCGTCGTCGCCATCATGAACACCACGTGCGAGGGCGGCTCTTCCAGAGTTTTCAGCAGCGCATTGAACGCCGCATCCGTAATCTGGTGCGCCTCGTCCAGCAGGTAGACCTTGTACTTGTCGCGCGCCGGTGCATACCGCGCCGCATCCCGCAGCTCTCGAATCTCATCGATGCCGCGATTGGTCGCCGCATCAATCTCGATCACGTCCACCGCGTTGCCCTGCTTGATCTCCACGCAGGAGTCGCACACCCCGCAAGGCTCAGGGTTCGGCCGCTTCTCACTTCCAATTTCAGTCCGGCAGTTCAGCGCCTGCGCCAGGATGCGCGCAATCGTCGTCTTCCCAATCCCGCGATGTCCCGAAAAAATGTACCCGTGCGCAATCCGATTCTGGCTCAGCGCATTCAGCAGCGTGCGTGTCACGTGGTCCTGCCCGGCCACATCGGCAAACCGTTGCGGACGATATTTCCGAGCCAAAACCTGGTATGCCGCCATCCCTAGCTCAACCCCCAAACACCCGCTCAAAAAGCGCAGCTGTCTGGACCGATTGTATCGTTCCCACCCACTCCCATATCCCGTGGAAAACCCTAGACAGAAGGCCCAGGTTTCGGCACCCCTCTACCCTTCTCACCGAAGTGTCATCCCGAGCGAAGCGCCTTTCAGCGGAGCCGAGGGACCTGCTTCTGCATTTAGGGAATCAAGCACACCAAAAACCGAGGGTGCCCCATCCTCAGC
>JANXQR010000320.1 GCA_025353435.1 Acidobacteriota bacterium
GGGCACTGTCATGGCCGACGTAGCGATAAAGATTTCAAAACGAGCGGTGAGGGATTTGAGAACCTGCTGCGCGTTGGGCATGAGAGGGAGGTCTTCGAAAAAGTCCTCGGCATCGAGGAAGGCGCGGAGCTGATGCTGGCGGTCGTGTGGCGTGACCTCCCAAAGGCCCTTGCCGGCGAGGTCATCCGGAGTAATGCTCTCGTCGAACTCCTGGTTGTAGCGGCGCAGGTGCTCGGAGAGAGTGTCGGCAATGACTTCGTCCATATCTACGCAAATGCGGCGCACGCGGGGGCTCCTTAAGCTATGAGATGAATGGGCGCATGTCTTGAGGAAAGATTAGCAGGGTGCAGGAATTGAATCAGCCGGTGACGCGCCGGGGTTTGGGGATTGCTGGCGCGGCGGCATTGCGGGCGGGAACGGCTTCGGGTTCTTTGGCGGGAACCATGGCGGGGTCCCAATAAAGCATGCGGCCGCAGCTGTCGCAAGAAAGCAGTTCGCCCTCGCGGACCTGGTTCCAGGTTTGGGGCCGAATGCCCATGCTGCAAATAGTGCATTGTTGACGGTCGGCGCGGGAAATGGCGCTTCCGCGGGAGGCGAACAGGCGGTCGAAGCGGTTGAGCCAATCGGGCTCGATCACGGCGCGGACGGTGTCGCGCTCCGTTTGCAGAGCGGCCGAATCCTTGGCCAGTTCCTTCTGGCGAATGGCCACGCGATCGCGGGTTTTTTCGAGGGCTCCGGCCATGATTTCGACATGTGCGCGGGCTTGGGCGAGGCCGGCTTCGTGGGCCTCGGTCCGCTCCATGCTAGCCAGTTCTTCGGTTTCGAGCCGGTCGATTTCGCCATCGGCAAATGTCAGTTCGTGCTCGAGAGCCTCAAGCTGGGCCGGAGTTGTGATGGAGTCGCGCTGGGTGCGTAGCCGTTGTGCGCGCTGGCGATGCTGCGTGATATCGCGCTCCAGACGGGAGCGGAGAGTCTCCTCGCGGGAAAGCGAGTCGGAAAGGGCTGCTGCTTCGGCCTGCGCCTTGTTCAGATTGGCTTCGGCCTGGGCAATTTCCGCGGGAAGAGCGCGGTTAGCCAGCGTCACGCGGGAGCGTTCCAATTCGACGGATTGAAGTTTGACCAGGTTCTCGACCAGCGGATTCACTGTGGAATGAAGTCTAACACTCAGAGGGGTTGAATCTCCTGGTCCGGAGCGGCCGGTCCAGGAGTTCACGGCATTGAATGGCAGGAGAGAGATGTGAATTCCAGAGAAGATTGAGAGATTCGAATTGCGTGACACGCATCCAATTGAAGTGGGATCAGGATCGTTGCCGTGTTAGCAATGGCGAGATGCAACCTAATAATTTGAGGGGATGGGGCGGGCGTGATGGGCGGGAACACACTGAATGGGCCGGGTGCAGCAGGAGGCAATGAGCCAGGGATTCGCCGATCGTTCTTGCGCCGCAACCGGTGGATCTGGTGGGTGGCGGGGGCGTTTTTCTGCGGGCTGATTGTTGTTGCAGTGGCACTATCGATTGTGGCGCGGCACTTTGAGCCTTTCATCCGCGCGAGCATTGTTGAGGGGCTGCAGCAACGGTTTCGCACGCGCGTCGAGTTGGCCGAATTTCATGTTTCGGTGCATCACGGACAGGATCGAGAGTGGGGCCTTTGGGCGACGGGACGCGGGCTGCGCATTTGGCCGCCCAATCGCGAAGTCGGAGATCAGCCGCTTGAGATCGCAGCGGGATCGAAGCCATTGATCGATATGGGCGAGTTCAGTTTTCATGTGCCCCTGCGGTCTGAGACTACGATGCGCCTCCACATTGCAGAGGTGCGATTGAAGAAGCTGGTGATCGATGTGCCGCCGCGGTCGGAGCGGGACAAGCAGGCGGCCTTGGACTCGGCGACGGATTCAGCCGCGGGCCGGTCGACGCCTGCGAACCCGGCTCCGCAACAGGCGCCGTCGCAGGTGCAGGTGGGAACACTCGGAAGCGTAACGGTCGATCGCGTGATCTGCGACGGTGCGGTGTTGACGCTGGAAACGGACAAGCCGAAAAAACTTCCATTGGAG
>JANXQR010000371.1 GCA_025353435.1 Acidobacteriota bacterium
ACCGTAAACCAACATGGTTGATCCCGCGGACGCAATCGGAAAGGCGCGCCAGGCTGTCAGCGAACGCGTGGACCTCCCCGGCATGAGTCTCATGGAGCACCTTGAGGAGCTGCGCAAGCGCATCGTTCACTCCGCCATCTACCTCGCTCTCGGCTTCGGCGTCGCCTATTACTTCCATGCCAAGCTGTACGCCATGGTGCAGGCGCCGCTCGATAACCTCGGCATCAAGCTCAACTTCACTCACCCCATGGATCCGCTCAATTTATATCTCCAGGTCGCACTCATCGGCGGCGCCATCCTCGCTTCACCCTTCATCCTCTACCAGGTCTGGCTCTTCATCGCGCCCGGCCTCTACCAGAAAGAGAAGCGCTTCGTCATTCCATTCATGGCTGCCACTGTGGGTTTGTTCCTCGCGGGCGCGTCATTCGGATATTTTTATGTGTTTCCCGGCGCGCTCAAAATCCTCATCCTTGGGTTCGGCAGCAAATTCAATCCCATTGTCACCATCGAGGAGTACACAGGCTTCTTCCTTTCCGTCATTCTGGGTCTGGGCATCAGCTTTGAGATGCCCATCCTCATCTTCTTTCTGGCCATGTTCGGCATCGTCAGCCCCAGGTTCCTGTGGAAGAACATCCGATATGCCGTACTCGCGGTCTTCTTGATTGCCGCGTTCATCTGCCCCAGCCCCGACCCCTGGACAATGTGTATCTACGCAATCCCCATGCTCACGCTCTACCTCATCGGCATTGGCGTAGCGTGGTGGGTCCATCCCTCCCGCCGCAAAGCCAAAGAGGCCAAAGCGCTATGAGCTTGGCGGACATCGAGAATCGCCGGGTGCCCCACCCTCGGCGCGTCGTTGTTCTTGCGCCTAGGGTGGGATACGCTACACCGACATCCTCAATCCAACCATGTGTCATCCCGAGCGAAGCGTTCTTAAGCGGAGCCGAAGGACCTGCTTCTGTTTTTCGATCAATCCAGAACGACGCGCGGGTGCCCCGTCCTAGCTCTGCTTGGGCGGGATTCGCTACACCAAGGTCCTCACACAAAAGATGTGTCATCCCGAGCGAAGCGTACTTCAGCGGAGCCGAGGGACCTGCTTCTGTTTTTCGATCAATCCAGAGCGACGAACGGGTGCTCCGTCCTCGATACGCTAGGGCTGGATATCTCAAATTCTTCCTCGCCTTTTTCTTCGTCGCATCACTGATACTTCCTCGTCTCCACGCCCAACACTTCCCCGGCGCCAAAGCCTTCGACTACACCCGCGAATTCGTCTCCATCGGCCCCCGCTGGCCCACCAGCCCAGGCCACACCCAAGCCGAAGCCTATCTCCGAGCCCATTTCCAACACGATCAACTCGAAGAAGACGCCTTCGCCGCCGACACCCCCATCGGCAACGTGAACCTCCGCAACTTCATCGTCCGCTTTCCCGGCAAAAAGCCCGGCGCCATCGTCCTCGGCACCCACTACGAAACCAACTACCCCCTCCGCACCATCAACTTCGTAGGCGCCAACGACGGCGGCGCAACCACCGGTCTCCTCATGGCCCTCGCCGACCAGTTCCGCCAGCAGACCGCCGGCGGCAAGCTCCTCGATGGCTACTCCGTCTGGCTGGTCTTTTTCGATGGAGAAGAAGCCTTCCAGACCTGGTCGCAATCCGACTCAACATTCGGCAGCCGCCACCTCGCCGCCAAGTGGGGCCGCGACGGCACCCTCGGCAAAATCAAGGCCTTCCTCCTCGCCGACATGATCGGCGACAAGGACCTCGACATCCAGCGCGAGACCAACTCCACCGCCTGGCTCGTCGATCTCGTCAAGCAGGCCGCTCATAAGTTCGGCTACGACCACTACTTCTTCCAGAAAGAAGAAGAGGTCGAGGACGACCATCTCCCCTTCGTCAAGCGCGGCGTCCCTTCCATCGACATCATCGACCTCGACTACGGCCCCAACAACAGCTACCACCACACCGCCCAGGACACGTTAGACAAAGTCAGCCCCAAAAGCCTCACCATAGACGGCGACGTCTTCTTAGAAACCATCCGCCTCATCAATCAGCGCTAGCCCCTAATGTTTGTGTTCCTGAGCGCAGTCGAGGGATCCGCGGTTGTCCTTGCCGTTGCGTTTGCATTTCGTTTCCCCCTCACAGACCTGTCATCCCGAGCGAAGCGCTTTTCAGCGGAGCCGAGGGACCCGCTTCTGCTTCTCATTTGTTCAACCACGACCGTTGGGTGCCCCACCCTCGCGACGTCCTTGTTTTTGTCGCTAGGGTGGGATACCTC
>JANXQR010000415.1 GCA_025353435.1 Acidobacteriota bacterium
GTGTGACGCACCTCGCCCAACAGTCTCTAAGCTTTTACAAGGAATCAACGGTCCCAACACCTGTCAACCTCGAAGAGGCCGTCGAAAGCGTCCTGAGCATTTTTGACAAGCGCATCGAAGCGAAGCGGATTCAGGTAACAAGGCGGTATCAATCAGGCGGTACGGCCATCAGAACCTATCCTGGCGAGATCCGCCAGATCTTCTCCACTCTGCTTCTGAATGCGATAGAGGCCGTCGACACCGGCGGGGCCATCGCTATCCGCATCCGCAAAGTGTCTCACTGGCAAAATCCGGCGATCAAAGGCGTTCGGATTGCCATTTTTGACAACGGAGTCGGCATTCCTGAGTCCGACATTTCTCGCATCTTCGAGCCATTCTTTACTACCAAAGGAGAGAACGGGACCGGGCTAGGTCTCTGGGTGGCGAGCGGAATTGTAGATCGTTCCGGGGGCTCGATTCGCACACGAAGCAGCGTGCGTTCAGACAAACACGGGACTTGCTTTTCGATCTTTCTGCCCGCCAAATCTTGAACGAGACCCAAATCTTGAACGAGACTTAGTCGCTTGCTTCAACTCACATCGAAGGCCTAAAACGCCTCATGCTAGCTCATACTCGGACAGGAACGGATGGCAGATACAACCTTGATGTCTTGTCACTTTTGGGCACATTCTGGGCACAAACGAAAATCTAGTCTGTAATATATTGATTCTAAATGTGTTTAACTGGTGCCCGGAGGGGGACTTGAACCCCCATGACCTTGCGATCTGCGGATTTTAAGTCCGCTGCGTCTGCCAATTTCGCCATCCGGGCTTTATGAATTGCATCATCGGATCCTGCTCACTGCCGTTTTCCGCGGGCCGCGTATCGGACAACCAGTGGGCGTTGGGAGCCTTGCCGACTTGGGTGCCCTCACTCCAAGTCTTAATCATAATTCCCCGGTTGCTCAACCGCGGTATCCCGTACCCGCTCAGCACCGACCCAGATGACTGGCGCGCGATTGGCGCGTCCTTGACCCACCCATTCTCGACAGCTCCACACTAACTCCCAAAGCGGTCGGGCCCTCACCCCGCAAGCGGGCAAGACGCTCCGAATCCAACTCAATCTCCATTTGCCGCGACGCGAATGCTCAAGAGAAGCGCAAAGAACGGCCTCGAAATAATCGTAACGGTAAACAACCGCGTTCCCGGCAAACTATCTGTCTGACTTCATTCCTCCCTGTTAATCGCCGCACCGCTGTCTTAGAATGAGCGCACATGACGCTTACTTCCTCGCTGCCTTCGCTCATTTATTCCGATCCCAGCGGAGAGCATCTGATCCAGCTCGAGCCCGACTCGACCTTCATCGGCCGCTCGCTCGATCAGGATCTCGTTCTGACGGAGAGCTACGTTTCGCGCCGCCATGCATCCATTCACGTCATCGATGGCCAGTTCGAACTCGTCGACGAAAAAAGCTCACACGGCACTTTCCTGAACGGGAGGCGCATCGAACGAGCACGCCTGACTTCCGGAGACACACTGCAATTCGGATCACCCACTGCACCGGTTTACGTGTTTCAGAACCAGCGCGCCAATCATGAAGGTCCGACTGAGTCGCTGACAGTCAACCTCCTACGAGCTTTCTCCTCCTTTGCGCCTGCTCTGAAAGAGGAACCATCGGGCGCGCACCAGATGGAGCAACTCAGCTTTCTGATAAGCTCAGCGCGCAAACTCAATGCGATGGGGGCGATCGACGACATCCTTCGCGTGCTCCTCGAATCATCCATCAAGCTCACCGGCGTCGAGCGCGGATTCGTTTTCCTCAGCGAAGGCGCACACATGCGTCTCGCCCTGGGGTTGCGCGGCGACGGCAGAGCTGTGGGGGAGGACTCAACCATCTCCCGGCGCGCCATGCAGAGGGCCGTCGAAAGCGCATCGAAATTCTGGATCAGCGACACCCTCGCCGATGCCAACGCCTCCGCATGGGAAAGCGTTGTCGCCAACTCCATTCGCTCCATTTATTGCATTCCGTTGCGCAAGCACACGGCGGCGTCCGACACCAATCGCCTTCTCGGCCTGCTTTATCTCGATAGCCAGATCGGCCCTGGACACTTGAGCGAAATCGACCACCAGGTACTTGAGATGGTGGCTGTTGAGGCCGCCACGCTCCTCGAAAATGCACTGCTTGCACAGGCTGAATTGAAATCCAGGCTTGCCGCTGAAGAGCTCGGAGTCGCCGCCAGGATTCACGCCAGTCTCATGTCCATCCAGCTCCCCACGGTCTCTTTTGCGTCGCTTGAAGCCCGCACCATTCCCTGCCGCGCCATTGGCGGGGACTTCTTTGATGCCGTGTCTGTGGACAATTGCATCTGCGCGGTCGTTGCCGACGTCTCGGGCAAAGGGGTCGCCGCCGCCATTGTTGCCGCCACGCTCCAGGGCATCATTCATGCCCAGCTTTTGGCACGGCAAGAACTCTCCGAATTGGCCACAGTCGTCAACCAGTTCCTTTGCGATCGAGGCGTCGGCAAATACGCAACCATGATTCTCCTCAAGATCTGGCCCAAAGGAAAAGTGGAATATCTCAACTGCGGCCACATCCCTCCCGTCGTCGTCACGCAATCGGGAACGCACCGCCTCGAGGAAACTAATCTGGTTGTCGGCCTTATTCCCAATGCCAAGTACAAGCCCGGCTTCTGCACGTTGAAGCCAGGCGAACGCATCCTGCTGTTTACCGATGGCGTGACAGAAGCCGAAAATCAGCGCGGCGATCAATTTGGCGATGTCGAGCTTGAGAACATCCTTCACCGCGCGGGACTCGACCAGATCCTTCAACGATTGGCGAAGTTTCAGGGGCAGCAGGAGAGCCAGGACGACTGCACACTCTGTGAACTCGTCTATCGCGGGCCCAAGTAAATATGCCAGCCACCCTGCGGGCCCAAGTCACCATGATGCCTGTGCCCGCGCCGTTCAAATTCGAACACTGATTCTCGATTCTGGACAAAGCCATACCTCGCCACCCATCTACCCGGTGCTATCTCCTTTCAAATGGGGTCGGGCTGGCGACTTGACTGGCACTACACGTGCCATATCCTTGTTGCGCAAACCTCTGCGCGGAGGCCTCATGAGTGCTTTGCTTCAGGATCTGCAGTACGCGCTGCGCCAGCTTCGCAAGACCCCCGGTTTCACCATCACGGTCCTGCTCACGCTGGCTCTCGGCATCGGCGCTAACGCGGCCATTTTCACGCTGGTCAACTCGGTCCTGTTGAGGAAGCTTCCCGTCACCGATCCCGCTACGCTGATTCGCATCGGCGATACCAGCGATTGCTGCGTGAATTCAGGGTTCAACGACACTGGCGACTACTCGCTGTTCTCAACCGACACCTTCCAGTATTTGAAAAAGGAGGTGCCGGAGTTTGCCGATCTGGCTGCCATGCAAGCCGGATTCAGTTACGTGCCCGTGGTGGTGCGCCGCGAAGGCGGACAGACAGAGGCGAGGTCGGTCCTCGGCGAATTCGTCTCCGGCAACTACTTTCGCACCTTCGGGCTTCAACCCAGTGCCGGGCGGGTCTTGACCGAGTCCGACGATGTGCAGGGCGCCCCGGTGGCCGCGGTCATGAGTTATGAGTCATGGCAGCACGACTACGCCGGCGATACCTCCGTGGTCGGCAGCACATTCCGCATTAATACGAAACCCGTCACGGTCGTCGGTATCGCTCCGCAGGGCTTCTACGGCGATCGACTCACATCAACGCCACCCCAGTTCTATATCCCCATCCAGGCCATGCCCGAGTTGTCGAATGCCCCCTTTGTGCGCGATCCCGAAACCGACTGGCTTTACCTTATCGGTCGCATCAAGCCAGGTGTCGATCAGGGTCAACTGCAGCAGAAGATCAGCGGCATGCTCCGCCAGAAATACGCGACAAGGAAGGCCCTGTCGGACGATTTCGGCAAGCCATTCCTGGCCAAGACCCACGTAGTTCTCACGCCCGGCGGCGGGGGAATTCAATCTCTCCAGGAAGAGTATAAGTCGCATCTTCGCTTGCTGATGTGGATCTCCGGCCTCGTGCTACTCATCGCCTGCGCCAACATTGCCAACCTGTGCCTGGTGCGCGGTATGAGTCGCCGCACAGAAATGTCAGTGCGCACGGCCCTCGGTGCGCAGCGCATAAGAATCGTGCGCCAACTGCTCACTGAGAGCGTATTGCTCTCCACAATGGGCGGCCTTGCTGGATTGTTTGTCGCCTTTGCGGGCGCGCGTATGCTGCTGATGCTGGCCTTCCCCGGAACCCAAAATGTTCCCATCGGAGCCAGCCCTTCGCCCACGGTAGTCGCCTTTGCCTTCGCGCTTTCGCTCATCACGGGCGTCTTGTTCGGCGTTGCGCCGGCATGGATGGCCGCGCGTGCTCAGCCTGCCGATGCCCTCCGGACTGGAACGCGCACCACCGCCTCCGGAGCCTCACTCCTGCAGCGTTCCCTGGTTGTGCTGCAGGCCGCGCTTTCGCTGGTCTTGCTGGTTGGCGCCGGACTCTTTTCGCAGAGCCTCAACAAGCTGCAGACCACCGACATGAAGCTCAACTCCACAAATCGCTACATCATCCACTTCAATCCCCAGGCCGCCGGATATGCGACGACCCAGGTCGCAGCACTCTATCGGACCATTGAAGACAGGTTCCACGCATTGCCCGGCATCGTCAAAGTAGGCATCTCCAACTACACGCCCATGGAGGACAACAACTGGAGCAACAGCGTTCAAATTCAAGGCACAGCGGACACCCATAAGGGCGCTTCCTTCGTAAAGGCCAGCGGCGAATATTTTGATTCTGTTGGAACTCATGTAGTGATGGGCCGCGGCTTTGGGCCGCAGGATACTTCATCATCGCCGCCCGTCGCCGTCGTCAACCGCACCTTCGTCAAAACCTTTTTCAAGGATGGCGCCAACCCCATCGGTCACCGCATGGGACCGCCCGGACCCAACTCGGCCGGAGACTTTGAGATTGTCGGCGTCGTGGAGGACACCACCTACACCGCCGTTCAATGGACTGACCACAGTATGTATTTCATCCCCATGGTGCAGCGCTTCGCCAGCGACAAGCACCGCATTGAGGACGACGGCTCACTCTATGCGGGAGCCATCGTCATCGAGACCCAGACGCCGATGACCGACATGGAGAAACTCGCGCGCACCACCCTCACCGGCATCAATCCCAATCTGGCCGTGGTCAAATTCCAGACCTTCGATGAGCAGATCGCCGACCGCTTCACCGATCAGCGCATGATCGCGCGCCTCACCATGCTCTTCGGCGCACTGGCGCTCCTGCTCGCCTCCATCGGCCTCTATGGCGTGACCGCGTATGGTGTTGTCCGCCGCACCTCGGAGATTGGCATTCGCATGGCCCTTGGTGCCGAACGCATTCGCGTAATTGGAATGGTCATGCGCGGAGCGATGATCCAGGCCGCAATCGGACTCGCCATCGGAGCCCCCATCGCGATCCTCTGCGTGCGCTACGTTAAGGCCCAGCTTTACGACATCACCAGCGTCAATCCCTTTGTCCTGGCCGGCGCAATCGTCACACTCGCCCTCGCCGCCGCCATCGCCGGAATCATTCCCGCGCGTCGCGCTGCATCCATTGACCCGGTAAGGGCTTTGCGCGTGCAGTGACGCCTTCTCCATGCACCACGCAGGGTTGAAATGTTCACTCGCCGTCGTTTGCGTCCACGAATCGACGGGTTCGGTCATTGCTATTTGAATCCTCAGGCTCTGACCGGGGGCTTGAATTTTCTGTTTGTCTGGCTCCACATCTCAACCTGATTGGAGCGCTAATTCGTGTCGGCCCTGAGCGAAACCTGCGTAAGATTTAGTCAATATCGACTTTGAGTATAAGATTCTCTCCAAAGTCGCTATTGGGGGAATTGATGCATTGGAAGTATTTCGGTGTAAGAAGATTTGCGTGCGCGCTGGCGCGGCCGGGCTTTGCGCTTATTTTGATGTCGCTTGCCACACGCTCATTGCTTGCGGCCAATTGCCAGGTTGTCCACCATCCTCCGCCTTCGGAGGCTGACACTGCCTTGCTGGCTGCCGATTACGCCAAGGCCGTGACGCTCTACCAGGCGGCGCTGGCGAAGAGTCCTGAAGACGCGGATTTGAAGATCGGGCTGGTTCACGCTCTGCTACGTCAACACAAGGTGATGGAGGCAGCGGACGCCTTGCAGGCGTCCACCAAGGCCGCACCGGAGTCGTCGGCGTTGATGACAATGCGTGGCGAAGTGGAGTTCAGGCAGGGCGAGCCGTGGAAGGCTGTTAAGACAGCTTTAGCCTCCTACACTTTGGACGGTTGCAACCCGCGAACCATGCTTCTGCTTTCCAGGCTGGAAGCATTGAACTCGCAATACGCAACAGCGCGCAAAATGCTGATCAAGGCGCACCAGATTGATTCCGATGACGCTGAGATACGAGCGGAATGGATAAAGACTCTGCCTGTTGAACAGCGGATTCCGGAGATAGAAGCCTACCTTGCGGTTCCGAGAGGAAATAGCGCGGACGAACGGCGTGACCTGCAAACGGACCTTGGGCATTTGAAAGCCTGGGC
>JANXQR010000463.1 GCA_025353435.1 Acidobacteriota bacterium
TCGTAGAAAAAGCCGTCCTCCTGGTCCCACAGGCCCTGCAACCACAGCGTGGGGATGCTCGCCGGCTTCTCCACCACGAGCTTATCCAGCGCCTGCAATTGCCATAGGGCGTCGTACGCCGGATGCGCCGACATGCGGTTCCACCAGGGAATCTGTTTCATCCCGTTCAACTCCGCCCAATTGCCCGCGGTTCCCGCATCCAGAAAGTTCTGGTAGTCGTCATCGCCCGGGCGAGGCACAATTTTGCCCTCGCCTCGAAGGCTCGACTGTTCAGTGAAATAGTCCAGGTTCACCTGCCGAAAGGCACCGTAGTGGAACCAGTCATCACCCATCCAGCCGTCGATCATGGGGCTCTCCGGCGCGGCAACTTTCAGTGCCGGATGCGGACCGAGCAGCGCCATGGTCACTGTCCAGCCGTCATAGGACGAGCCGATCATGCCGACCCGCCCGTTGCACTCGGGAACGTTCTTTACCAGCCAGTCGATGGTGTCGTACGCGTCTGTGGTGTCATCGGTCTTGGTGGGGTTCAGCGGCCCAATGGGCGGCCGCGTCATCACGTAGTCCCCTTCCGAGCCGTACTTGCCACGAATATCCTGGTCCACCACGATGTAACCATCGTCGGCCCACTCACGCTGCGCCGACCACACCGCGTCGCGCATGTGCGGCTTGTCTGACGTGAATCCATCGGCGTGATAGGGCGTTCGTTCCAGCAGGATAGGCAGCCCCTTGGCCCCCTTGGGCACCATCAGGACCGTGTGAAGCTTGACCCCGTCGCGCATGGGAATCATCGCTTCGCGCTTTTCGTAATCGTAGCCTGGGTGCGGTTCTTCCCATTTGGCAGGGATGTCGCTGCCGGACTGCACCATGTCAGCAGATACCGGCGCCGATTGGGCAAGCAACGGAGCCGTCCAAAAACACGCGCCCCAAAAACACGAACCAAAGACGAGAGCAGTCGATAGGACCGATCGTTTACGCATGCCTACTATCTTGCCACGTCACACGCACGCAAGAGATATCCTGCGGGGCTCGGTTCTGCCAGATGCGTTTGCCGCTCGAGCGCAGCCGCGGATTAGTACTGGAATCGCGACTGTGGTTAAAATGACGCCTTGCACTTCTACAGATCGTCGTGTATATGTAGAAGCGATAGGCATGACGAGTCCATCCAAATTCGAACTTCCCCAAGGCACGCTTGACCTGCTCATTCTTCGTGTCGTAGCGCTCGGGTCGATTCACGGGTATGCGATTGCGCAGCGCATTCAAATGATCTCGAAGGAAGCGCTGCAGATCCAACAGGGCTCCCTGTATCCTGCCCTCCACCGCCTGGAAAACAAGAATTTTCTCGTCGCCGAATGGGGTCCGACAGAAACGGGCCGCGAGGCAAAGTTTTATCGGTTGACGGCCAAAGGGCGCACTCAACTCAAGACCGAAACTGAGAGTTGGGAGCGCCTGACTGAAGTCGTGGCCATGATTCTGCAGCACCCACTTGGAGAAGCCTCATGAACTGGTTTCAGCGGCTTTCAAAAGCAGGTCGGATGGAAAAGGAGCTCGACGCCGAGCTTCGCTTTCATTTTGAAACGCAGGTAGCGGACAAGATTCAAGCAGGCTTGACTGAAGCCGAAGCGCGCCGGGCAACCCGCCTGGAATTCGGAGGTTTCGAGCAGGTCAAGGAAGATTGCCGGGAAAGCCGCGGAACCCTCTGGCTCGTGTCCATTGTGCAGGACCTCAAGTTCGGTGCGCGCATCCTGGCCAAGTCACCTGGATTTTCAGTGACCGCAACCGTAGTCCTTGCACTCGGCATCGGCGTAAGCACTCTGGCATTCAGCCTGTACAACATCGCCGCGCTGCAATTCCTCCCCGTGCGCGACCCCGCAACCCTGGTCCGCATTCAGCGTCGGTCTCCGGAAAATATTACCCCCGGCGTGCCTTATGCCTCCCTCGCCTACTATCGTGACAACTCAAAGTCGCTTTCAGGCGTGGTGGCAACCATGGGATCGGCGCCAATGGTGCTAAATCGCGAGGAAAAGCGTGTCAGCGCTACGTTTGTCAGCTCCAATTACTTCAGCGAACTGGGGGGCTCTGCCGCGATCGGACGCCTGTTCGATGACGCGCGTGATGATGCCGTCTCCGCGCCGGTCTGTGTCTTGAGTTTCCGCCTCTGGCAAAGAAAGTTCGATGGCGATTCATCTATCGTCGGGAAGGCAATCCGACTTGGTGGTAAGCCAGCCACGGTAATCGGAGTTGCCTCTGAAGCGTTCGCCAGCCTCGGCACAGACGATCCTGATGTCTGGCTCCCACTTTTGCAGCACTCCAATTTTGTTGAAGGCAGCAAGCCTCTCGCCGACCCCAAGTTCGAAGGATTGATCGGAATGTGGGGGCGCCTGGCCCCAGGGGTCAGCAGGTCAAGCGCGGAACAGGAACTGCTTTCACTCACCAACCAGTTGCGGAAGATTTACCCAACTGTTATCTGGGACCATGAATATATTGTCGTCACCCCCGGCGCTCATTTCTTATCGTTCGAGGGCGGACCGGGCGCACCCCCAGTGCTCGCGCTCGTCGGTCTATTGGTGTTCCTGATTCTCGGGATTGCTTGTGCCAATCTCGGCGGGTTGCTGATGGCGCGTGGAGCCGGCAGGCAGCGGGAGATCCAGCTGCGATTCGACCTTGGCGCTCGCAAGTTGCGCGTCTTCCGCCAACTGCTCACTGAAAATCTGCTTCTGGGCATGCTTGGCTCCATTGCGGCATTGCCATTCAGCTACGGCGTTCTACGTCTTGTGCTGGTGTATTCAAATGCTCCGGCATGGATGAGTGCGCTGCCCGACTGGCGAGTTTTCTTGTTCACCTCCGCGATGGGCTTTGTCGCAGCGCTTCTTTTTGGATTGCTGCCTACGCTTCAGATGGTTCGCCGGAAAAAGAATCGCTCTCTCTGGCATCAGTTTGTCGTTTGTGCGCAAGTGGGTGCCAGCTGTGTACTGCTAGTCCTGGCCGGACTGCTGGTACGCGCGACCTTGCACACGCTGTATTCTGACCCCGGATTTGGGTATGAACAGGTGTTGTCCATCGATCCAGGAATGAGTGAGCATGGTTTCTCGTCTACCCAGGCCCAGGCCTACCTCGATCAGTTGCAGAACAGACTGCGAACAGTTCCCGGCGTGACTTTCGTCTCAACAGCGAGGATCCCTCCACTGGTGAACACAATGGTGATGATCACCAGCATCGACGTCGCCGGCCGCCGCATCATGATCTATCCGAACTGGGTTGGACCGGAGTTCTTTCAGACAATGCGCATTCCGTTGCTTCGTGGTCGCTATTTCCGTACTGGCGAGAAAGATGTAGTAATCCTGGGCGAATCGCTGGCCCGCAAGCGGTGGCCTGCCGAAGACCCAATTGGAAAGCAGTGGAATGGTGGGAAGGGAATTGTTGTCGGCGTAGTGGGCAACACCCGAGCCATGGAACTCAACAACACGGATGCAACGGAGATTTACTACCCTCCGACCCCCGAAGTTTTTCCCGCAATGTCAGTCTTGGTTAGGGCGGCCGGCGATCCGAACACTCTCACGCCAACTATCAAGGCGATTGCAGGCAGCATCGACATTGGACTCTATCCGACATTTACCCCGCTCACAGCCGGCTTTCGCAAGAATGTCTCCCAGGTGGAACAGTTCGCGGCGATCATCAGTTCGCTGGGCAGCATTGCGATCTTTCTCGCGGTCGTGGGCCTTCTCGGTCTCGTAAGCTACGCCGTGTCACAACGGACCAAAGAAATCGCGATCCGGCTCGCGCTCGGGGCCAATCGCACCGAGATATTTTCCGCGGTGTTGCGGCGATTTGCGTGGCCCGTCCTTCTCGGCCTTGTAGCCGGAGTGGCCATAACCGCTGGCCTCTCGCAGATATTGCGTCGCGGACTCTACGGCATCAGCGGCCTGGATCCGATCAGCTACGCAGGAGCGATAGCCGTCTTGATTGCCATCCTTGCCGCAGCTGCGTCGCTTCCAATCCGCCGTGCGTTTCAGCTTGACGTAGCAAGAATTCTGCATTCCGAATAATCCGCTTGCCTCTGCATCAGTACCGAAAAGCGCAAGCCGGCTGCGAGTTTCTGGGGTGTCGCAAAATCGCCGAACCACGTATTGAGAGAAATTTATAGCCTGAGGTCAGCATTTCCCCGCGAAATCCTGTCCGAGCGCATCCGCGAGAATACCGGGCGCTGCGGCGTTTTTCCGGAGTAATCCCGAAAGCCGCATATTCGGCTGTCAATGAGCGGTTTGGCCTAAAGTCGCCACGTGACGGCGCCGTTCCGGATGGCCCGTTATTCGTAACGTAGCGCGATAACCGGATTTACCCTCATCGCGCGTCGCGCTGGAATGTAGCTAGCCAGCATGGTCAATGCCGACATTCCGGCGACAACAACGACGACCGTCGCAGGGTCGTTGGGGCGGATACCATAGAGCAGCGAAGAGAGCAGCCGCGCCGAAGCCAAGGCGGCGCCGATTCCTATCACCAGTCCGATGCCCGTTACAAAAAGTCCCTGCCGCATGATCAGCTTCATCACGTCTCCCCGCCTCGCTCCCATTGCCATGCGTACTCCAATCTCGCGCGTACGCTGTGAAACCGCGAATGAGATCACACCGAACAATCCAATCCATGTCAGCGCTAACGCCAGGAATCCAGATGCGCCCAATAGCAGCCCCGTGGTGCGTGCGGCGAACATCGGCAGAGACATGAACTTCCCAATGGTTTGAACTTCCGTAGCGGCCATGTTCGGGTCCACAATTTGAACCTCTCGTTGAACGGCGTCGAGCAATGTCGCTGGGTCGGCCAAGGTATGCATTACAAGGACCCGGC
>JANXQR010000571.1 GCA_025353435.1 Acidobacteriota bacterium
CCTTTGAAAACCTAGTAACGGCTGCGTCCGCGCGAGCTTCCAGCGCCCGCACCACCACCGCCGCCGCTGCCCTTGCGTGCCTGGTAGCAATCCCGGCAAAACACCGGCCGGTCGCCACGAGGTTCAAAGGGCACTGTTGTAGGCTGACCGCAGCCGGAACAGATCACAGGCGTTCCCTGTGCCGGAGCCGAACGGTAGCCGGAGCCTCCCCCACCTTGGTCATTCTTCTTTGCCATGCGGCAAGGCTTGCACCTCTTGGGGGTCGAATAGCCGCGTTCCTGGAAGAACGCCTGATCAGCAGCGGTGAAGGTAAAATCTTGTCCGCAATCGCTGCAAGTAAGTTGAATATCGCCGGCCATGGGTCTCCTCGTGCAGAGTGTACAGCCAACTGTATCATTTTTGACGAAAGAATCCAGTAAGTTCGGAAATGTTCGTGAGACGGAGAATTTGGGGTGAGAGTGCCCAGGAGCCGTGAATGCGAGGAATGTATAGTTTCAAATGAGAATCGCAAGAAAAGCACTTTCGATATGCGCCAACCTTTGAGCCTGTGATGAATTTGTCCAATCCGGAGTTCGAGGCGGAGTGCATACAACGCATTCTTGCCGGTGAAAAGCAGTTGTTTCATGAGCTGATCCGGCCGTGTGAGCGATCCATCTTTTTCTTGCTGCTTTCATTGCTGGGGAACGAGACGGATGCGGAAGATGCGGCACAGGAGACGGTGATCAAGGTCTACCTGAACCTGCGGCTGTTCCGGGGAGAGTCGCAATTCAAGACGTGGGTGCTGTCGATTGCGCGCAACGAAGGGCTGGGCCGGCTGCGGAAGGTGAACTCGCGACGCGAGGACTCGCTGGACGCGGAGACGGATGAAACGACTGGCGACTATACGCCCGCGATTCTTACCAGTTGGCGGGAAATTCCGCTGGAGGAACTGGAACGGAAGGAACTTGGGGAGATTTTGAGGGCCGCAATCGATAGCCTGCCCGCGATTTACCGTAACGTTGTGCTGCTCAGGGACATCGAAGAAATGGATGTGCGGGAGACCGCGCAGGCTCTGAGGATTACTGAAGGAGCCGTCAAGGTGCGGCTGCATCGGGCGCGCGCGCTGCTGCAGAAGTCGCTGGCGCCGAAGCTGAAAGGATTTGTACCCAAACGCAAGGGGTTGTTTGGGTGGGGCTTATGAGGATCGATTGCAAACACGTTTGGGAGTACATCTCGGCCTACATCGACGGCGAGGTGGACGCGGAATTGCGTGCGCACATCGACAAGCACCTGGAGACCTGCGAGATATGTTCGGCCGTGCTGGATTCAACCCGGAATGTGGTGGTGCTGGTGGCGGACGGTCGGGTGTTCGAGCTGCCTGCAGGGTTCAGTCAACGGCTGCATGAGCGGATAGATCAAGAGTTGAAGGCTGAGACTGGATAATGGTTGGGTTGCATGATTCCGATCGTTTATCCCACTCTGCCGTGATACCCGGGAGGGGGCGGCCCGGTGCGGTGGACTATGGGATGTGTCCATGTTTCCAGGCCGACTAGTACCAAGGTGAATACGGCCAGGAAGATTTGCAGGCGTTCGGAGCGCTTCTCCTTCGGGGTCAACTCCCGGCGGCGCCACTGTGCAGAGGGGCGGTTGCGCAGGTGGCGGATCCAGGCTAAGACGGCGAGGTTGAGAAGGGCTCCGGCGGCAGCAATCACGAGCATGGGGATCCGGATCGCGTCCTGGTGGAATCCACGGGCTGGGGCATAGATTCCGCTTGCCGCGGCCAAGGCCGAGAGGCCGATGATCACCCGGATGCCGCTGATGGTAAGCACCGCGGTACAGAGGCTTTGCAGGAGCGCGAGAAGGAAGCTTGCGCCGCCGAGGATTGGGCCGGATTTTGGTCCTGGAATGGTGTCGTTGAACTTGGCTATCTCGACCGTATCGTTCGCCTTGGGCATGGTATGACCAGCCTACATTGGGAATTTAGAACGAGCCAATCCAAATGCCCCTGAATCCCGTTCATGATGCAGGGGGACCGGCGAAAGAATTTCATTTTCATTCGTTAGTGTTTCCTTGTAACCTTTCGCGCAGGTTCCCACTCTCTAGTGGGGAACTTGGAAAGCGCAGGAGCGACCCTTCGGGCGGCCTGCGTTGAACCCCATCGCGGAGCCTATCCGCCCTAACCCCCCAACGAGGTCAAAATGAAGAACCTGAACGCAATGCTTCTGACGGCTGCACTGTCCGGCTTGATTGGCGGAACGACGCTTGCGGCCAACGCCAGCCAAACGTCCTCCAACGGCACCACTGTGAAGGCGGCCAAGGTTGGCCTGCGTCTTACCGGCGATGACAAGCCTGCGAAGCACTCCTGTAAGGGCAAGAACGATTGCAAGGGCACCGGCGGCTGCAAGAGCAGCGACAACGGCTGCAAGGCCAAGAACAGCTGCAAGGGCAAGGGCGGCTGCGCGACCGACGGCTCCAAGATGCCGAAGG
>JANXQR010000492.1 GCA_025353435.1 Acidobacteriota bacterium
CCGCGTCCGCCGATACTTTCAGCTTCTCCAGAGCCTTTTTCCGGTCACCCGCCGCGGCCTGCGTGCTAGCCACCTCGTAGTCCACGGCAAACCCCGGCAGCCCTTTGTTTGCGCCCAGCACTCTTGCCTTTTCAAACGATGCCAGCGCCGCATCGCAGTGCCCGTTCCCGCGTTGCGCCGTTCCCAGCCTGAACCAGAATCGCGCGCTGTCCGGGCTCGTCTTCACAAGCGCGGAATAAAGTTCCTCCGCCCGCACCCAGTCATGCGATGTGTATGCAGCGTCTGCAGATGCTTCAGCGCTATCGGCCGGCGGCGTTCCCTGAGCAATCAGCCCCGGGGAAACCATCCCCAGCAGCGCGGCCAAAACGCAACTCAAAAACATCCTCGGTGCCAATCTCATAGGTTCTCGACTCCGGTCCTAGTATTCGTCCCGGCCCTTCAAATCAAAACCGTAGTCAGGACGCTTTGTGACCAGCAGTCCTTAAGGAGGGACGAGCAAATCTTACTCAGCCCCGGCTCGATCCCACGCCAGCTCCGCCACCAGCTGCAAGCGTGTGACCCGTCTAGACCCGGTTTCATTCGGTGCACTGTCGGCGTTCAGTCCAGCCATCCACCGATCCCCCAACACCCCATGCTGCGTCTAAGCCCTATAGGCGGTATTCTTTTCAAAGCGATGCAGGTCCAAGTTCTCTCCTACGGCATTTTGAAAGACTGGCTCGGCGCCACCAGCGTGGACCTCCCCGAGGGCGCCACCGTCGCGCGCCTCATTCAACATCTCGCCTCCAACGGCTCCCGCATCCCCGCCAATACCTGGGGCAGCATCGCCGTCAGCGTCAACGCCGAATACGCCCAACCGACCCACGTCCTTCGCGACGGCGACGAAGTCGGCCTCCTCCCACCTGTCTCTGGCGGCTCTGGATCTCCAATGAATGCCCCCGACCCGCAGCCTGTGTCAAATCCGCCAACTCGCGTTTACCTGACGCACGAGTCCATCGAGGCCGACAATCTTGTCTACACCGCCAAGCACGGCGAAGATGGCGCTGTCGTGGTATTCGATGGCATCGTCCGCAACAACTCCCGTGGCCGCCAGACTCTCCACCTCGACTACGAATCCTACGAAGAGATGGCGCTGAAGCAGATGAACGAACTGGCCTCACAGGCCATCGATCGCTTCCACGTCCGCCACGTCACCCTCGTCCACCGCCTCGGCCGCCTCCACGTCGGCGAAACCAGCGTTCTCATCATCGTCGCCTCCGCCCACCGCGCCCAGGCCTACGAAGCCTCCCGATTCCTCATCGACACACTCAAGAAAACCGTCCCCATCTGGAAGAAGGAAACCTTCATCGACGGCGCCATCTGGTCCGACGGCGAACCCTTCCCCGAAGGCATCGCCATCACCCCGGAGGCCCCACGTGCCTCCTGAACTTTTCTCTGAGAACTCCGGGTGCCCCAGGTCCCTCGCACTTGGGGTACTGGGAATCAACTCAATTGAGCCGATACTCCTCACCGTCCCGTCAGGGCACAACTTCAGTCGTGCTCTGAATTCCTCAAGACCACCTTGGGACCGCCACGTCGCGTCAGGGCATGACTTTAGTCGTGCCGTACCAGCCCCAAAAAGATGGCGGGCTTTAGCCCCTGCGGCTCTCTTCATCTCCCTTTTCGCATTCACGTCACATCCAACACCCGCCCAGGACTCTCCCACCTTCCGCATCGACACCAAGCTCGTCAATCTCTGGGTCAACGTCACCGACAAATCCGGCGCCATCGTCGGGGGCCTCAAAAAGGAAGACTTCAAAGTCGCCGAGGACGGCCGCCCGCAGGACATCGCCATCTTCGAGCGCCAGTCCGAGCAGCCCCTCGCCATCGTCCTCGCCATTGACACCAGCGCCAGCACCTACAAAGACCGCGCCCTTGAGCACGACGCCGGCAAGCGCTTCGTCCACGCCATCCTCCGCCCTCAAGATCAAATGTCTGTCATCCAGTTCGCTACCAACGTCACCATGCTGGTCGACTTCACCAATAAGCCAGACCGCCTCGATCACGGCCTCAATTCGCTCAAGGGCGGCGAAGCCACCGCCCTCTACGAAGCCATCGGTCTCGCCTCCGACGAACTCGCCAAAAAAAAGGGCCGCAAAGTCCTCGTCCTCGTCTCCGACGGCGATGACACAGTCAAAAGCACAACATACCCGCAAGCCCTCGAACAGGCCCTCCGCGGCGAAGTCATGATCTACTCCATCATCGACGTGCCCATTGAATCCAGCGCCGGCCGCGACCTCGGCGGCGAACACGCCCTCATCACTCTCTCCGAGCAGACCGGCGGCAAAAGTTTCTATGCCAGCTCCGGTGGCCTCGACAAAGCCTTTGCCCAGGTCAGCGACGACCTCCGCACCCAATATTTAATCGGCTATTACCCCCATCACCAGGCCCCCGGCCTCGACTTCCACAAGGTCAGTGTCACCAT
>JANXQR010000496.1 GCA_025353435.1 Acidobacteriota bacterium
CAAGTTCCCTCGACGTGGGATGAGATTCGCGTGCTCGATGGACGGCCGATGGAGAACATCACGGTCGCGCGCCGTAGCGGCAAGGACTGGTTTCTCGGCTCGATCACGAATTGGGATGCGCGCACAGTGCGGATCCCGCTCAGCTTTCTCGGAGAAGGGAAGTACACGGCCGAGATTTACGCGGACGCGCCCGACGCCGCCACCAATGCCACGCACACCGCGTTTACTACACAGCAGGTGGACAAGAACACAGTACTCGACGTGCACATGGTCTCCGGCGGCGGAAACGCCATTTGGATTCACCCCGTTTCGCAATGACTTCGTGAAGGGCAAATCAAGTTATCGAGGCTGTTGTTCTGAAGATATGCCGAAGTGTTGCCGCTACACTCAACAGAGCAAAGTTAGCTAATAGTGGGAGCAAATTCACAGGACTGTGATGCAACTAGAATGAGCACGGGCAAAGGCTTCGCGCGAATGCTGTCTCATTGATTGCCTGTCAACGAACCGTAACAATCAATTAGTTTTCCGTTAGCATTGGTTTCATCTTCCTCTTACAATTTCGGCCCGATACTACTCGCGTGAACCCCATATCTTCTATTACGGCTCCGGATGAGTCAGCAGTTTGTTCCGCTTCCCACATTAATTTGTCGCCACCAAGGCTGGCGCACTCTTTACTTCCTCCGGCTACTAGACCTCGTATCCACGCGGAAGTCGGGCGGTATCGGCTGCGTCTTGCCGAATCTTTAGAAGACCGCGAAGCAGCCTGCCGACTGCGCTTCAAGGTATTTAATATTGAACTGGGAGAGGGCCTTGAGTGCTCCTACCAATCGGGCCTCGACACCGATCAATTTGACCTCTTCTGCGAACACCTGCTGGTCGAGGACAAGCTGCAGGACAATCCCTCCCTCCGCATTGTTGGCACTTATCGCATGCAGTCTGGCCTGACAGCCAAACGCAACCTTGGATATTACTCGGAGCAAGAGTTCCATTTCGCTCCCTACGAGGCACTGCGTCCCGGCATTCTCGAGCTTGGCCGTGCATCCATCGACCGCGAACATCGCACGCCAGAGGTGCTCACACTGCTTTGGCGCGGCATCGCCCAGTATGCTAACTACATGGGGTTGCGTTATCTTGTCGGTTGCTCGTCGCTCACCTCGCGGAATCCCGCCGAAGGCTGGCAACTTTACCGCCAGCTTGAGCACTACCGGGTTTCGCCTGAGTTTGAGACGGAGCCGACCGCGGCGTATGCATGTCTCACCGAGCCTGCCGGAGTCGACGCTCAGCTGTCGCCTCCGGAATCGAACGGCGTTGGAGAAACGAATGTGGGGGCCGGGGCAGGAATCAAGGTTCCCAAGCTGCTCAAGACTTATCTCGCCATTGGTGCCCGCATTGCCGCAGCACCGGCCAGGGACCGCGCCTTCGGCACCATCGATTTTCTTACTCTGCTCGATCTCAAGTTGCTCTCGTCTGCCGCGCGCAACCGGTTCCTGGCACCCCTGAGTCAGTGATTCTGCGCAGATGCTGGCGCGCTGGGGCACTGGCATATGCTCTCATCCTGTGCATGATTCGGCTGGGGCTTTGGCGATTGCGCGGACCCCTCACTCCAAGGCAGCGCGCGCTCTGGCTGCAGTCCGCATGCCGCGGCGTTCTCACGAGTCTCGGCATCCATTCCAGCGTTCACGGCACACCGCCAACGCAGGGACTCGTTGTCTCGAATCACCTCAGTTATCTCGACATTCTCATATACAGCGCCGTGATGCCGTGTGCCGTCGTCGCCAAGATTGAGATCAGCAGGTGGCCGTACTTCGGCTTGGCCGCGCGCACAGCGGGAACGCTGTTCATCGACCGTTCAAGTCGCGCCAGCACCGTGGCAGTTGCGGCCGAGATGGCTAGGCGCCTGACTCTGCCGATCCCGGTGCTCCTGTTTCCAGAGGGAACCAGCACAGATGGTTCGCAGGTGTTGCCTTTTCATTCCTCGCTCTTTCAGCCGGCGGTGGTAGGAAAAGCAGCGGTAACGCCTGCCGCCTTGCGCTACGTCATCCGCGGGGGTATTCCAGAGAGCACACTTTGCTGGTTCGGCGACGCGCCATTCGTCTCGCACCTTTGGAAGGCTCTCGGCACGCCCGGTTTCTCAGCGCAGGTTACGTTTGGAGACGGACGCTCGTTCAGCGATCGACGCACGGCTGCCTCTGCGACCCATTCGTCCGTTGTTGAGATGCGGTCAGGCGGAGATTTCAGTAAGGGGTGGCCTCCGCCCTCAGTGCGGCTGGATGGCCGGTGGGGCGGTCGATCCGCGCACAACAAGGCTGGTTGAGACCAGGAACTCGCGTTCAATTTTTGCGCCGGGTACAGCCTCAGCTTGTTGGCGAAGCGCCTCGAATGCGGCCCGCGCCAGGTCCGCGCGTGACAGGCGGATCGTGGTAAGCGGCGGCAGTGTGAACTCCGCGAAATCGATGTCGTCAAGCCCGATCACCGACAGATCATGAGGCACGCGCAAGCCCGCCATGTAAGCGGCGCGCAGGACGCCTATTGCGGTCATGTCGTTGGAGCAGATGATGGCTGTCGGCCCCTTATCGAAGCTTTGCAGGCGCTCGAAGCCAGCCACGCCGCCGCGCAGGGTGTGATCGCTCTCGATAACCCAGGACTTCTCGATCGGTAATTGTGCTGCACGCATCGCGGTGCGGAAGTCGTTCTCCCGCGTGATGGCGGAATGAATCGTATGCGGTCCGGCAAGGAAGCCAATCTTGCGGTGGCCGAGGCCGGCGAGGTGATTCACCGCGGCTTTCATGCCCGTCGTATAGTCCAACAAAATTGTGCTTGTCTTGGGGTCGGCCAGCTTGAATTCGGCAAGGACAAGTGGAATGTCGTGGATGGCAAGCTGATCGAGGACCGGCTCTTCTTCGCCGAACGTCAGCATGGCGACGCCTTCCACCTTGCGCTCCAGCATGCGCCTTACGCAGGTGGTCAAAATGGCTGGGTCGCTGTTCGAAGAACTAACTAGAATTTCGTAACCGTGCGCGACCGCTATCTCTTCAAAGCTCTGGATCAGCTCCGGGAAAAATGGATTGGTAATGTTTTCAACGATGATGCCAAACAGCCTGCTACGGCCCGACACCAGGCTGCGCGCGTGGGTGTTGGGAAAATATTTGAGCTGTTCGATGGCCTGCCAAACCCGCTTGCTCAACCGGTCGCTCACGGCCGGCGAGCCGTTGATCGTCCTCGACACCGTTGCGATGGAAACTTTCGCCAGAGCCGCTACGGTTCGAATATCCGCCGCTTTGGCGACGGTTTTGCGGGTTCCTTTGCGGGGCACCAGTCCATCGTAAAGCACAGTGAGTGTAAGTGAAAGCACGATTTACGCGCGAAGAGTTAGCGATGACTAAGCGATCCCTTCCGGACGACCCCTTCACATGGCCTCGGAATCTGCGCTCTCTCACGACACCGAGTACCACTATCCGGCGGGTTGCGGATCCTCTTCGAGCGCGGCCAAAAGTGCCTCAGCATTGGTCACGGGCGGCATGCAGGTGCGTCCGCGGCACACCAATGCCCACACTTCTGCCCCCTTTGGAGCGGGGACGTTCAACAGCATCTGGGCCAGCGCGGGAGGAATTCCGCCCGGAACCAGGCGGAATGGCGCGATGCGCATCACTGTCTTATTCACTCCAAACCGGGCCACCGCCGTCGCCTCAAGTCGGGCAGCTTCCGGTCCCGAGCCCACCACGATCACCTGGATGTGATCGAGCAACAGCCGCTCCAAAGCGAGCCCGTAGCTGCCGGCATAAAGACCGAAATGTCCCACAATACCGGTGAATGAACTCAGCGTGTCCTCGGCGATTTCGCGGAGATCCTCGCGGCCCGAGAGTGCCTCGAGGCGCAATAGAGCAGACGCGGCAGTTGGATTGCCAGCCGGAGTGGGCGAGTCCTGCAGCGGTTTGCGCCGCGCACTCAGGGCGCCCAGCGGAGTGGCCCTCTCCGATTGCACCGTGTCGAAAAACGCGCCGGAAGTGCGGTCGTAAAACTTCGCGACCATGGCGTCGGCCAGCTTGATGGCGGCGTGGTAGAACTCCATGCGCCCGCTCCCAAACCAGCCATCGATACACGCATGAATCGTAAATGCGTAGTCGTCCAACGTGCCGTGGATCCGAGTCGCAGTGAATTGCTGGTCGGGGTAAGCAATCACATGGTAGAGAAGATCTTCACCGCTCCAGGCCTCCGCCAGCAGCCGGCGCAACGTGAGCAGCGCAAAGGAGCGCGCCACCTCATCGCGCAGTACACGGGCAGTTTCGAGATACGCGGTCACAGCCATCGCGTTCCAGCCGGTGTAAAGGGTGCGGTCAATAAACGGCGTCGGGCGTTTGGTGCGCGCGGCCAGCAGCTTGCGCCTCGCGGAGCCGAGCAGCTCGCGCATATCCTCCATTGAGTAGCCGGCCAAAGACGCGGCTTCCTGCGGCGCCAGCTTCACGTGCAGCACATTCTTGGCGGGATTGTGGTGCATGTCGCCCAGCTCGCCAATGTCGTAATGCACCGAGGCGGCCGACAGCTCCTCGACATCCAGAACTGCCCTGGCCTCGTTAAGCGTCCAGGTAAAGTAGTCACCGTCGTCGTCGAGATTTATGTCGGCGTCCTGCGAGCCGTAGAAGCCGCCGCGATCGCGATCCGTCATGGTTGTGTTCAACCAGTTGAGGATCTCATTTGCTATTTTTTGGAAGTCCTCACGAACAAAACTCTGGAATCCATGGACGTAGTTTCGCAGCAACTCCGTATTGTCGTAGAGCATCTTCT
>JANXQR010000519.1 GCA_025353435.1 Acidobacteriota bacterium
TGGCAATGTGCGCAGGGCCGGCGGTTTCCCGCTGGCGCGCCGCACTACACTCGCCCAGGGGTTGGCACTGGCACAGGGATTCAGCGCCTCTGCGAAGGACAGAAAAGTCTATTTATTCCGCGATCAGGCGGATGGACAACGGGTTGTGCTGGAGGTCAATCTGCACGCTATCCTCCGCGGCAAGCACCCCGATATGGATATGAAGCCGAATGACGTACTGTTTGTTCCGAACAGCGCCGCGGCGGACTTGGCCAAGGCGGCTTCTGCCGTCTTGCCAGGCCTTGCAACGGCAGAAATTTATACGCATCCTTAATTTTCGACATACAGAGGTTCAGTGACAGGGGAAGCCAATAGCGTCGCGATAAGATTGCCGGTCCGGAGTGGGGTGAAGAGCACGCGGTCTTCGTCGGAGAAGATTGGTCGCACCCTTTTTGCCTTGTATTGTGCCGATGCTGCATTTGACTTTCATTCGCAGGCGGACACCGGAAACGGACTTCAGGTAACGCTGGGCATCTTCTCCCTGGTCGCGTTTGCACTGTTTGCTTTGAATGCGCGAAGGACGACAGGTTCGCTGCCATTACTGCGACGGATTGTCTGGATCTGGTGGATATATCTGGCCACAACGCCAGTGGTCGCCTATCTGCGCGGATTCCCATTTACTCACTATCTTCGCGTCGCGCTTCCCGAAATATTGATGGGTACCAGCTTGATGATGGGGTACATCCTGCTGAGCGAATCCAAGAACAATGCAGGCCTGATTTTTAGAGGCATATTTTATTCCTCCGTTTTGTCAAGTATCGTCCACCTGTTTCGCGGTTTTTCGATGGGCCTTGGCCTCGACGAGTTGCGCTACTACATTGCCAGCCCACTGCTCGTTATTGTGATCTCTTTCGCACTCTACCGGTTGCTCTTCGAGGGCGCGAGGTCGGGTTTGTTCAACCTGGCGGCGTTGGGTGGCGGGCTCATCATCATCTTTCTTTCGGTGACGCGGACCTACTTTGTCAGTATCGGTTCGATACTTGTTGCAATCGGCGTGATCCTGCTTCGACCGCCCCAGTGGCTGAAGAGACGATTGCAGCGCAGGATTTTTTGGAATTTGCTACTGATATCGCTGGTCCTGACAATCCTGTCGGGCGTCGTTGTGGTGGCGTTCCCGAGTGTGCTGGAACATTGGTCTTCGCGGTCATCCGAGCTTGGAATCCAGGATCCGACGACGTTGACGCGGATCGCCGAGGCTGCCGGAGAGATTGAAGCGATGAGGGCCGACACAAGCCATTTACTTATTGGATCGGGTCTCGGGTCGGAGCACAGATTCGATGAGAGTTACTTGATTGGAATCACGGCAGCGGCCCATGAAGACGTCGCCAATAACTATGCTCCCGGGCACATTGGTTGGATTTATCAATTCTATGCATCGGGGATTTTGCTGGGCTGGGTGTATCTGTTCGTGTTTTTCGTCGCAATCTGGAAGGGTAACTCCGCGCGCGCACCGTATATTGCGCGAATGGCGGGTGTCGCGCTGATTGCTGTATTGGTAACGTCCTCATTCGGCAACATGCTTGGGGCCCGAAGCGGCGGAATCGGAGTGGGGCTCCTGATTGCGCTTTCATTGTTTGGGGCCGAGGACACCGGAAAGAAGCGGAAGGACAGACGAATCGTCCGGCCAAGATTTGCACTGCAACCGTTTCGCCCTACCGACGGGCTAAGCGGGAGCCTACAGTCAGTCAACGAAAATGAATAAGTCGGAGTAAATTCGAGTAACTCTATGAAGACAATATTGATTTTAGAAATCTCTGACTCAGGACACCATCCTGGGTATGTGCGCAATATTCTCGAGTCGGTTGATCCAGACTCAGTAAACGTGCTGGTTGCCGGAACGCCCAATCTCGTGTTCCATTCCGAGTTGGATCCGGTTCGAAGCCGTTTTACGCCGATAGAAATCGAAGTCTCGACGAGTGAACAGGCCCGGCTAAATGACTTTTCGACAATTGGCTTGATTCGCAGAGAATTTTGCGTCCGAAAAATCTACGCGCGGATTTGGCGCCAGGCGGTTCGGAATCAGTCGATTGACACGGTGATCCTCCCATTTGTCGACGATTGTTCAAACGCCATTTCGTTACTTGGAGCACCATTTGGCGATACTCCATGGGTGGGAATTTCCATGCGCACTCAGTTTCATTTCCCGGATATGGGTGTGGTCGTAGATCGTCCCTTGGGGGTGGGACTGCGAGCTTCCCTGATGCGGTCAAGTCTGCGGGCCTCGCTCGTCCGCCGATTGCTCAGGCAGTCAACTCTCAAAGAACTACTCACCATCGACCCGACTCTTATCCTTTATGCGGGAAACCAGCAGGCCAGGGAGTTCGCGAAGCTGCGGTATCTTCCTGATCCGAGCTATACTCTTCCTCTTATGAGTAAAACGGAGGCGCGGAGTTCGTTGGGGATTCCCGCAAGCGGCAAGGTAATTCTGGTTTACGGAGCTCTCAGCGAGCGCAAAGGCATCGCCCATTTAGTTCGGGCCATGTGTCTCCCCGATTGTCCGAAGACAATTCATGTGGTTCTTGCGGGCCCTCAAGATCAAGGTGTGAGGACGCTGCTCGAGAGCCCTTCTGTAGCGTCACTGATCGCCGCCAATCGCTTGCATATCGTCTCAGGCTACATATCCGTTCCCACCCGTCGAATGGCAGAGCTCATTTACGCGAGCGATGCCATGTGGATCGGGTATGTGGATTTCTACGCGATGAGCAGTGTGCTGGTGCTGGCCGCGCAACACGGACTTCCGTCCATTACTACGCAACAGGGGATCGTCGGTTACCTTTCTCGCATGCACGGTTGCGGATTGCCGGTGGATCCGCGGTCAGAATTGTCCATCCTTGAAGTGCTTCAGCGAATCGCGAGCGATGACCCGCTCCTGGATGTGGTTGCTGAAAATGCGAGAAATGCATTTCCGGACCACAGCCACGCGGAGTTCTACCGCATCGTCAGCGATTCAGTGCGGATGGCGGGCGAGGCGTGCAGCGCTTGACATAATCGGTATGGCCGACAGCCCGCTCGGCAGGCCCCAATCGTTTCCAACCATTGTTGGTATAACTGGTCTTGTACTTGCCCAGCCGCGGGCGATCGCTGCGGCGTTCCTCAAGCATCGACCTTCAAAGGAGCTTCCCATGCTAAAACGTCAAATACATCCGTTCCATTTCGCATCTCATCCTCGCAGCACGTTTTGGTTTGCGGTCACAATCGGAGCCGTTGCCCTCGCTTTGACTCTCGGCACAGTTTCTCGTGCACAAGCGCCTGGCGGCAATAGCACGGCCAGCTTTGGCCTCAACGTCAGGACGTTCGGCGCTGTTGGCGATTGCAAACATGATGATACGGAAGCACTGCAATCGGCAGTCAATCAAATCACCAGCCGCACCTTGTTCTTTCCGATGGGTTGTTATCTGATTAGTCAGCCGATCAGGGTTCCCTACGCAACCGGATTCAGAATTGTGGGCGAAGGTCAAGTTGGGACCAGGATTCAGCAGCAGACTGACAACACTCCTATCATCGTCTTCACTAAGGAGCTCACCCACAGCTGGGAGATCAGAAATCTCGAATTTGGCTGGTCAAGGAACCAATCCAGCCAGAACACCAATTCGGTGGCAATCCTTTTTTCCACTGATACCGCAACGGCTGGGGGGTTATTCGACTTCACAATCTCCCACGTGACTTTCGACAATGGATTTCGAGGGATATATCTGGCCCCGGCTTCGCATGGCGCCTTGCCGGTATGGGGATTTGTACTTGAAGATATCGTTGCACACAAACTAATGTCCGGTTCAACCATCAACCTGGCACCGAACCCCGGTGTTGGCATGCCCCGTTGCACTCTTCGCGACATATACTCCACCCAGGCAATCTCCGAACCGCAGATCAAGCTGTACCATTGCTCCAGCGGGACCCTGGATAACATCGAAGATAACAACGGGTTGGATACCAGCATCGATCTGCAGAGTGACGACGCGATGAGCGTCAGAGCAGTTCACATCGAATGGCATCACATGACGCTGGCCAACCATTCCGTCATTACAGCTGAAAACAGCAAGATCGACTTCGACGGAATCACTGCCAACCTCATCGCGGAAGTGCCGGGCAAGTACTATCTCGTCAGCAACCTCGCCGGCGGGGGAAGCCTCGGACTTAGAAATGTAAGACTTGGTGGAGCAGCCCCTGAAACCAGCCCGGCCGGCATCCATAACTCCGCTGGAGCACAGACTTATCTCCTGCATTTGAACGGGACAGTGAAGCTCTCGCAGATGCAAGGAGTGGATCTGACTCATGCGGAAATCAACAGCTCCGACGATGTAAACACCTCGTCAAGAGTGGCTGCGATGGGTCACTAAGACAGACTGGCTTGGACTGTTCGGTCTAGGAGCTTGTTGAAGAGCGCAATTCGACGTGGGAAGCCAAAAAGCACAATGCGCCAGAACACCCTGGAATCGTTCAGAACGCGCTTTGTGATGGTTGTAGTAGAGTCATTTCTGCCGCAATTTGGGACGTAGAATCCTTTTTCAACAAGTTCCTACCGATAGTGCTTTGTCTTGAACCGCGAAACCGCCACGTAGAAAGTATTCGCGTCAGCGCCGGGGTTATGGTGACTAATGTTGGCGTTGGAGAGGTGCTGATACCGGTATCCGATCGAGATGGACTGTCGCGATTTCCGGAAGATCTGGATGCCCCCGCCGAAGTCAATTGAATACATGAACTGCGAACCCTGTGGCGACAGCACGCGATCATCGAAATAGATGAATCCTGCGTCTGTAGACAGGAATGGTTGCACGCGGCTTTGCGGGTAAAAGGATGCGCGAAAACCCACCGGGCTCACGCCGCTTCCATAGGTTCGCTTGCGCTGCGTAAAGCGATCCTTCGCAGCTGGGTTGACTTCGTCCAGCATGGCCAACGCAGTTACTTCCGGAGCATAGCGGAAGTTACAAATTGACCCGCGAATAAGAAGATAGGAATAGGTAACATCGACGGGCATGTACTTGATGTCCTTCGCATATCCCCAGATATGTCCTGTCATCGCGGACGCTCCCCACCAAGCGCCAAACTCATGTACCCCGCCGTAGTGCGGCCATTCCGGTAGAGTCTGCGCCTCCAGTTTCGTCGTTGACACAGAAGCCTCTGTGCGCGAAGGCCCGCCGGCAAGCGTGCTATCCGAGTCGCTCTCTCCGCCCGGTTCGCTCCAGAAGGAATTACTTGTAACATTTCTGCTGTCCCTGTACCACGGCGACCGGAAGCGGAAGATATTCGCGGTGGCGCGAGCTGGAGTAAGAAAACTGACAAGAAGCAACGGTAATGCCCCTCTCGGCTTCTCTTCAATTTTCTTCACCACATGTTTATCCAAGGCGTCTTCGGCCATCGTCCACAACAGGCCCCCCACCGGCGTTGTTACCAGTTCAACCCAGCCGGTTTCATTGGTCCAGTCCTTAACCGGAACATGAGTCTGGGGAACAATATGATCGCCGTTGTGTCCAATTCCCGCTTCTCCAAATGGCCCTAGCTTCCACTGAAAGCTATAAGCAGTTGAAAAAGCAAAGGCGCGCATTCGACTATGCCAGTACGCATGTGTGTTACTGAATTCCACCGCCATACCCTTTGGATCATTCTGAATCCAGAGATAATTGGTGATGCCACCCATCATGGGGTGGCCGACGTAATCGTCAAGGATTGGATTCTGGTCGCTCCACCTGTCCCACTTCCATCCCGCGGCGCTGTTGATCCAGCGGTCGAACCACTTGCCATGCGTCGTTTCCCAGCGATACCAGTAGCCTGTATATATATTTCCGGCATTTTGAAAGGCATTGAAAGCGACGGTCGAAATGACTAGCTGATGCCAATGAACGCGGCAGGAACTCGCATGGGTAATGTCTTCGGGACACTTGTTGAGGCTCACATAAGGGGGTTTGCTCGCGGTTAGCACAGACAAATCAGCGTCTGTCTCTCCGAGTCCCGCAAATTCATTGCTTCGTGACTCAGGAGCGGCTTCGGTCGCGGCATCGTTCGGAAGCGGCGCATCGGGCAGGGAAGCCGGAGAGATCAAATTAGCCGCGGGCACAGATTGGTCGGTCGCGGGATTTGCAGCAGGAGTTGAGTAGGCCGCTGCATTAGAATCGGTCGGTGCCGGAATTCGATCGGCGGTCCCCTGCGCCTCGATGAGATTTCCCATGCAAGCCGCGGTCCCCAATGAAATAGATAGGAGAGCTATTTGTCTCCATTGGCACGATCCTCGTGCAGGGAAGTAAGTCATCCGTCCCCCAATATTGATTTGTTCAAACTGTAATAGAATCCTGCCATTCTTCCTGCAAAAACTAGAGCGGGAATAGACAGCCGATTCGCCCTAGCCAAATGCGGCGACTCGATCCCAGCAGCTCAATCCAAATGCGAATTTGCTTTGAGCAAATCTATTAGCAATTTTTGCCGTTTTGGCAGCCCATGAGAAGAAACGATAAACATCTCCCTCTGCGGTTGTCGTGAGAATCCGTGTTTCTCCCAATCATCTACAAACCGGACCCAAGCAAGTCATTTCATCGTACCGCACATCTTGCCGATGAAGACGAAATGGTTCAGAATGGCATGCTCACTCACCCATATCGTATCGACTAATGAGGGAAGAGATGATGACTGTTGATCTTGGAGGCATCATTAGGGTCAATACCTTACCTTGGGTCAAGTTGAGGAAAGTCGTCTGGCTGCAGAAATTTCATGGTAGGTTCATTTTGAGTTGATCCCTATTTCCACTTGGGGATTTTGCATGTTTCACGCTTGCACTTGAACCTGCGCTCGATTCAGCAGAGCGAGTCTATGAAGCAAGCAGATCCACGGGAGATAAGATACCATGCATGCGCGCACCCCAAATCTCTTATCCTGCATTCTCTCATCGTTCATTTCGTTATTGATCCTCTCGCCCGCGACAATGATCGCCCAGGAAGCGCCGAAGCCCACAGCCAAGGCCGTTCCTTCGGCCGACTCTCCGGCGCGATGGGACTTCTTTGCTGGATACAGTTATCTTGCTCCCAAAGCAACTGTCGTCTCGGAGAATTCGAATCACCAATTCGTCCCCTCCAGCTTCAAGGCTTCCTCGGCCGGATTGATCTTCAGCGGTGCCCGCTACTTTAACAATTATCTGGGCGCACAGTTGGAAGGGAGCACGCACGATACGTTCACCAATTCCGCCGGTAGCAACAGCGGATTCATGATCCTGCAGACCGGTCTTATCGCACGATTTCCATTCGACGAGATTACACCTTTCGTTCACGGGCTTGTGGGCGGTGCCTACGTTGGTGGGCCCATGCATCAACCCTATAGGTGGGGCCCGGCTTTGACCATTGGAGGTGGCATGGACTACGAGACGCCATTCTTCAATCATCGCCTTGCGATTCGCCTTTTCCAGGCTGATTTCCAGTACATTCACGAAAACTGGGGACCGGCTCATCGCAACGATGCTGGCGAGTGGATCTACGGCGGCCGTGGCAACATTAACACTGCGCGCCTGAGTACCGGCCTGGTGTTTCACGTAGGCAGCATTTCGCCGCCGCCACAGTTGACCGTTGCCTGCTCAGCCAATCCCACGTCGGTTTTCCCCGGTGATCCCGTCAACCTCACCGCTTCCGTTGGCTCGTCCGATCCTAAACTGAACCTGATTTATGGATGGTCCGGTGACGGCGTCAAGGGTGATGGCGCTCATGCCACCATGGATACTTCGAACTTGACCGCAGGTGCTCACACAATTAAATGCGACGCCAAGGAAGGCAAGCCGGGCAAGGAAGGATTGAAGCCGTGGGAGGTTGCCACGCAAGGTTCGACCACATTCACTGTCAAAGAGTTTGAGCCTCCAACGATTAGTTGCTCAGCCAACCCCACCACCATCAAGCCGGGTGACAGTTCCACAATCACCTGCCAGGCAACGAGCCCGCAGAACCGCCCGCTCACCTACACCTATACGGCATCTTCCGGCACCGTAAATGGCGCTGGCAACACCGCAACATTCTCGTCGACGGGCGCTCCAACGGGCCCAGTTTCGATAACCGGCAACGTGGCCGACGACAAGGCCCACAGCGCGTCGTCAAACGCCATGTTGACGATCGAAGCTCCGCCGACACCTCCGCTGCCGCACACGCAGGCGCTCTGCTCCATCAACTTCAGTAACGACAAGAAGCGGCCTTCGCGCGTCGACAACGAAGCCAAAGCCTGCCTCGATGAAGTGGCGCTCGACCTTCAGAAGCGAACCGACGCCAAAGCCGTGATCGTGGGTGAGTCAACCGCCATAGAAAAGGCAGTGCAGGAAAAGGCCGAGAAGCTGAATGCAAAACGAAAGCATCCCAAGGACGTAGAAAACACGGCGGCGCAGCGTGCGGTCAACACCAGGGAGTACCTGGTCACAGACAAGGGCGTCGATCCTTCGCGCATCTCCGTGGCCACCGGTTCGGGCGATGAACAGAAGGTGGAGAATTACCTCGTGCCCGCAGGCGCGACCTTCTCCTCAGACGTGCAGGGAACGTCGCCAGTTGATGAGTCAGCGGTAAAGCCTCAGGTGCGCAAGCCCCTTCCCATGAGGCAGCACAAGCATGCGTCAACCAAGAGCCATGCGAGCCTCGAGAAGCCCGCCAGTCTGAGGAGGCATGCCAGCTCGAGTATGCGTTCCGGCTTGAAGAAGCATGCCAGTTTGAAAAAACGCGCGAAAAAGTAGCAGCTTACGCCTATCGTCGAGTCACTAATTCGACGAGCAATCAATCGCTGTTTGATCGAGGCCCGCAGGCAAAAAAGACCCTCCCGACTCCTGAGGCCAGCAGACTATTCCGCTGGCCTCTCTTTTCCAGCCTCTTCGCATAGTGCCAAGCCCCGTCCTCGGTTGCTGGAAATCTAAAAAAACTTCAAGGTCAAACGGCCATGCGCGCTTCCCTATGCACGAAAATTCCGCAATGTCTGACCAGCCGTCGGTCAATTCGAGTAAATTCAAGAGTGAGAGAGACGATTTTTTCGGTGTATTGGCAGTATCCGCAGACAGGCACTTCTCCTTATGCATCACATCGCGGAGCTTGGCCTGAACGCGACGCCTCACAATTGCAGCTGCTTGAAGTCTTCCACGCGCAAAAGGACGAAATTTACCGATAACAGGACAAGTGAAACCTTGAAGAAAGCACTCATTACCGGAATAACAGGGCAGGATGGCGCCTATCTTGCCGAATTTCTGATGTCCAAAGGATACGAGGTCCACGGCATCAAGCGCCGCACCTCATTGTTCAATACCAATCGCATCGATCACCTCTACCAGGATCCGCACGAGAACGCGCCGCGACTGGTGCTCCATTATGGCGATCTCACTGACGCAAGTGGGCTTATCCAAGTGGTACAGAAGGTGCGGCCCGACGAAATCTACAACCTCGCCGCGCAGAGCCACGTCAAAGTCTCCTTCGAGGAGCCCGAGTACACTGCCAACTCCGACGCGCTCGGAACCCTTCGTCTTCTTGAGGCGATCCGAATCACCGGCATGGAGAAGGTCACGCGCTTCTACCAGGCATCGACTTCTGAGTTGTATGGCCTCGTGCAGGAATCGCCGCAATCGGAAACGACGCCCTTCTATCCGCGCTCTCCATACGCGGTGGCAAAGCTTTACGCGTATTGGATCACGGTGAACTATCGCGAGGCCTATGGCATTTACGCCTGCAACGGGATACTGTTCAACCACGAGTCGCCGACGCGCGGTGAAACATTCGTGACGCGCAAGATCACCCGGGCACTCGCTCGCATCAAAGTCGGGCTGCAGCGCCGCCTTTTCCTCGGAAATATGGACGCGCTGCGGGACTGGGGACATGCACGCGATTACGTTGAAATGCAGTGGCTCATGCTTCAGCAGACCACTCCCAAGGACTACGTGATCGCCACCGGCGAGCAGCACAGCGTCCGCGAATTTGTCGAGGTAGCGGCCCGCCTCCTCGGCATGGAGATCACCTGGCAAGGCTCGGGCGCGGAAGAAAAAGGCTTCGACCAAAATGGCAATGAGGTCGTTGCTGTCGATCCCCGCTACTATCGTCCCACTGAGGTCGAATCCTTGCTCGGAAATCCGACCAAGGCCAAAACCGAGCTGGGATGGGAGCCGCGCACCAAGTTTGCGGAGTTAGTCCAGGAAATGGTCTCCGCTGATCTCGAACTCGCCGAAAAGGATGCGCTCGTCAGCAAACACGGCTATACCGTCTTCAATTACCACGAAAACTGATTCCCAATGATTCCTCAAATGGTTGCCGAAGCGAGCCGCCAGTCTCTTCCCTGACGGCTCCCAGGCCTGCTGCTCCGTTGACCGTTCCGGCTCACGCCTTCGCAATCGCCGTCAAGCGCCGGCCGCCTCCTGCCCCAACAATCTCCGAAACTCCCTGCTCAATAAAATCGACCACGCAACTTTCTTCTGGCGATCGTGTCTAAGCAATCGGCAGCTGCTTGGCAGCCCGAAATTGTCCGGGTGACACATTTCCGGACACTAAGACAGGGCTCTGCAGCTTTCCTGGTCGCGCCAAAACTCAGCCCCAGCTGATACCGCCCCGGGCGGATGCCTCAACGGAAATTGTCTTAGCGGGATTTGCGTTTGATCCGGATCGTTGCCATGATCCGGCTGGAAGCGATTCTTCAAGGACTGAAGGCAGTTCGCGGCAAACTTC
>JANXQR010000527.1 GCA_025353435.1 Acidobacteriota bacterium
AGAGCCTTCCGCGGTGTGGACCATGTATAGATCTTCCAGCCCGGGGCTGTCGTGCACGGTCTGCCATGCCTCGGGGCTGCCTGCCTTGTGCGCGCCGTTATTCATGATGGCCACGCGAGGATGAATCGCGTCAACGATGGCGCGGGCGCTCGAGAGATTGAAGCCGTGGTGGGTCACGAGGTAGATGTCGACAGGCGGGATGGGATTGTTGGGGCAAACCAACGCAATTTCCTTGGCCTTGGTTAGATCGCCAAGATCGAGAAAACGGAACTTGCCGTAAGTAACCAGGATGCCGGCGGAGAAGGCGTTCTCGGTAGGGTCGACATCGGCCTTGGGCTCGCTTGCACAGAACGGATTGGGCTTCGGCTTCACGCCGGGCACCGCGCCAATTGCCTTACCATCGGCGGTCAGCACAATGGTGCTGAGTCCAGGAATATCGATCGTGTCGCCCGGATGAATAATGCGGCGCTGCTTGCCTTTCGTCACCTTCAGATAGGCAGCAAAGTCGCTGCGCGTAATGTCGGAGTCTTCGCGATTGGGACCGTGATCGAGAAATTCGCCAATCGGCACGCGCTCCGCCAGTTGCGTCACGCCGCCCACGTGGTCCGTATGGAAATGCGTAATAAACAAGTGGTCGATCTTCGTTATGCCGGCGTCCTTCATGGCCGCCTGGATCCGTTCCGCATCGCGGCCATTGTTGCCCGGCCAGCCCGTATCCACCAGCAGTGACCCACCCGTAGGCGAGACAAACAACGTGGCCTGTCCGCCCTCCACGTCAATTGAATAAATAACCAGGTGGCCCGCACTGGGCTTTCCTTCCTGCGCAGTGACTCGCGATGTGCTCAGGGAAATCAAGCACGTTGACACCGCAAGCGTGAGGGCGACGGATAAGCGGCGTGAGATTTGCAAGCGGGCTTCAAAGGCATTTCGCATTTGCGAAGAAGTGTAAACGACAGAGCTTCCTTCAGGCACTCACCGCCATCAGAAGCGGAACAGGTACGATGCCTTGATAAACACCTGGCGGCCGTCGTTGAGGTATTGCGGCGAACGCGGCACACCGGAGTTGTTGGGGTCGCACACCCCGCTCGGCAACCGGTTACACAGCGTCCGGTCCAGATTCTGCAGGTCATTGTTATAGCCGATGTATACGGCCGTCCCCGGATGAGGGAGCCACGTCAGCAGCGCTTGAGTCCCCACTTGCTTCCTTCGCTGCAGAGAAGTCTCCATTGGATTTGCAAGTGTCGAATCGTATTCCACAATCACGCGTGCTGAAATAGCGCGCGTGAATTGATAGTTGACCTTGGTGCGGAACGTCTGGCTCTCATACACAAATGCGTTGTTGCTCACCGCAAAGTCGCGATCAAGCAAATACGTATTGTCCATGGTGAGTTGTTTCAGCGGCTGCAGCGTGAACAGTGCCTGCACTGTCTCCTGGTTCATCAGAAACGGCGTCTTTCCCGCAGTCGGGTTGTAATTCACAAAGCCGCCACGAATCGTGACAAGGCTCAGGTTCAACTGCGGCCACGGTTCACCCCTGAAAACAATTCCGCCAAAGTTTTCAGTAAAGTTCTCTTCATGGGTCAGCAGGCCGCCACTCTGCGGCCCAAGCGTGTCAGAATTCTGGCCGCCAATGGGCGCGAACACGATGTTGCGCGGCAGCAGAAAAAAGGGATCGAACGTAGTGTAGTGATATAGGCGATTGCCCTGATGATCGAAAGCAAGGTTCTCGTTCAGTTCCAGGCCCCAGCTTTGAATCACGCTGTGCTTGGGAAACCATTGGTAATTCGCGTGTGTGTGTTGACTTCGAATATTGTTCGTCTG
>JANXQR010000579.1 GCA_025353435.1 Acidobacteriota bacterium
GCCACCCCGTGGAGCAGGTCCCGCTCTATGGCTGCATGGGCGGCATCTTCGGACTGCTTATCGCCATCGGCGTTCTCTACGGCGACACCGAATTCCTGATGTTCTTTTTGGTCTCCATCAAGGCGCGCTACCTGGCTGCCATTTATGCACTCATCGCCTTCGCGTCCCTCTTCGGCCAGAATCGTCTCTACGCTTTCGCGCAACTAGGCGGAGCTCTTGCCGGTCTGCTCTTTGTCCGCTTCGCCCCGCAACGCGGATTCGGCTTCCTGGCCAGCGAGTGGATGTTCGGCCTTCGCAATAACTATTACCGCTGGAAGCGTCGCCGCGCTGGCCGCAAGTTCCAGGTCTATATGCGCAAGCAGGGCCGCACCGTCCGGCTCGATAACCGCGGTCGCCCCATCGAAGACGACCCCAACGACCGCAGCCGCTGGAATTAATCCGCAGCCATCCCTTCGACTGCCGGGTGCCCCACCCTCAGCGCGTCTTTAGTTTTTGCGCTTAGGGTGGGATGCAGCGGATTCCAACAAGGCCTTTGACGAAAGTGCTTTCATTCGCAACCGCCGCCGCAACTCCAGCGTCGCCACGCGATGGCACCGCAAACACAGTGTGCGAATGTTATCGAGATCGCACTGCCCGCCGCCCTCGGCCACCGGCACAATATGATCCGCATCCCACAGGCTCTTGCGCGTCCGAGCCTTCAGCCCCCAATGCTCCAACAGCGCCTTCCGGCCGGCACCCCGTGCATAGCGCAGACGCCGCTCTTCAGACAGCGCATTCACGCCGCAGCATGAGCAGAATCCCTTGTCCCGCTTGAACACCTGTTCGCGCACATAACCCGGCTGCGTACGCAGCTTCCACTCGTGCACACAGAATTCCGAGCAGAACGTGAAACGGCGCTTCGGCACTTCAAGCGAACACCAGCGACACAGCCCGCGCCCATTGGGACCGCGAGGCACAGCCTTACGATTCACCCATCCACCCCGCATTACCCTGACAATGCTCACTCCTGTTTTCTAACGCGCCAGACCTTAACGGACCATACTCTTACCGCGACCCTGCACCACGAAAGGCAAGCCTGCGCCGTATCTTCGGCACGGTCTGTGCTTGTTGGAGTTGAGATTTACTGGGGAGTATCGAGCGGGTGCTGCGTCTTCTCAAAGAACTCGTTCTGCAACTTCAGGCCCTCGTCGTCCGCTTTGATAGCCTTCAGCGCCTCGGCAATCTCACGCGCCCACGTCTTCTGATCGAACTCGCCCAATTCCTTCGTAGCCACCGAACCAAGGCCCGAGTAGTGATCCGGAAATTTCGCATACCACCAGATGCCCGTATATACCGAGCCCGGCAGCTTGAGCCGGTTTTGATCCGCGCCCGATTCCGAATCGGCGCGATCCATGTGCACCAGGTCGGGCCGCGCCACCAGCATGTTCGCCGTCTCCGTCTCGCCGGCGTGCATGTCGTTCCCTGGCGGCGACTTCAATGCAGGCCGTCCCGGCACGCGCACATTCGGCAGGCCAAAAACGTAAACCACATAATCGCGCGGAGTAGCCAATTGCGACTGACCGAACAGCGGCAGAAGGCTGTCGTTCCCGCCATGCCCGTTCACAATCACAACCTTCTTGCAGCCGTTCCGCGCCATCTCCTTCACCGTCTCCTGCAGCAGCGTGAGTTGCGTGCTCAGGCTGTAGGCAACGGTCCCCGGTTCCTGCTGCGCCTCGAAAATCTGCCCGAAGTAGTATTCGGGAAACACCACCGCGTACTCCTGCTGCACCGCATTCATCACCGCATAGCGCACGTCCAGCAGGTCGGTGCCGATGGGCAAATGTGGTCCATGTTTTTCAAGAATCCCGAACGGAAGCACGCACACGCCCTGCGACTGGTGAATTGCCTTAACAAAATCGCCCGCAGTCAGCTCTTCCCACTTCGGCGAAAGCGTCTGTGAATGAGCATTGGCAATACTCAGAACAAACCCCAGCAACAACGATGAAAGGAGCATTTTGAGGATCATGAGCACAGCCTCCAGACTCTTTCCTAATGCGACGGATCCGCAGCGGTGAACGGGGAGCAGCACGGCTTCTCCGTCGCATGAAAGTTCATCAGCTCCGCGCGAATTCCGTCCGGGTCATACATGTTGAACTGCCCCTTGCCGTCCTTGCCAATCTTCGTCTTCTCGTCGGCCCTCACACCCTTCAGCCGATCGCCGGCCTTCAGAGTCGCAAACGCCGTATCGACCGAGTCCATGCCTATCGAGAAGTGATCCAACACGCCCAACGTCTGCTGCGACATCGTAGCCGGAATGCCAACGTCACCAGGCTTGCCGACCATCATGTATTCCAGCCAGTCGTGCCCCTCAGGAACTTGTTCGCTCACCCAGTCCACCTTGTCGTCCGTCATGCCGCCGAACCAATACGGCTTGAACCCTAGCAGCGTGCGAAAGAAGGTGTCTTCTTTGGCTCGGTCATGCACTACGAAACCCACGTGAATGATGTGGTGTCCGATGATGCTTGGCGGATTCACCTGCGCGTAAACCGGCGGCGCTGTGAACTCGATCTTGTTGCCCTCCGGATCGAGCACGTCAAACCGAATTGTGTTGTTGGTGCCCTTGCTCACCTTGTCCGGCACCGCCCATCCCCTGGCCTTGAGGAACTTGCGCAGCGTCTCCACGCCAGGCCATCCAATTGTGAACGCCACGTGATCGAGGCGATTGATCCCTGCGTCAGCGGGCTTCGGCAGCACTTCCACCCACTGCTTGTCGCCCACCATATAAATCACGCCGTTGGGGTTTTCCGGATCCGGCAACTTCAGCGCGCCAACCGTCACGGTATAGAAGTGCTCGGTGGCGGCGGGGTCAGACGTGTAAATCGCGATATGCGATATGCCCGTAATCTGGGGACGCACCGCCCCTTGCGCGGTCAGCATGGCTCCGGAAGCGAGTAACAAAGCAGAAGCAACAAGTCTCAATCGCATGAATTACCTCGAAAGTGTGGACCGCACAACGATAAATCGCTTTGGCACGACACGCAATCCGGAAGCGCATTCGAAGCCCTCCCGTCCCGCACCGTACAATTCGCTCATGAATCTGAACGCCTCTGCCGCTGCGCTCTGTTTCGTGCTTGCTTCCTCCGCCCTCGCCCAAAACGGCATCAAGTCCCAAATCACCCCCGCCTCGTCCGAGGATCGCGCCGAAGCCCGCGAAATCTTCAAGCAGCTTATCGAGATCAACACCACCGACACGCCCAAAGGCAGCGTGACCGTCGGCAGCGCCGCCATGGAAAAGCGCTTCCTCGACGCCGGCTTCCCACGAGAAGACATACACCTGCTCGGCCCCGATGCGCGCAAGCAAAATCTCGTCGTCCGCTATCGCGCCACCGGCACTCCCACTGAAAAGCCGGTCCTGTTCCTCTGCCACATGGATGTCGTCGAAGCTCTCCCTTCCGACTGGCACACTGACCCATTTCAGTTTGTCGAGAAAGACGGATACTACTACGGCAGGGGGACCACCGATTGCAAGGGGCCTCTTGCGGACCTGGTTGCCAGTTTCGTTCGCTTGCAAAAGGAGCGGTACAAACCCGACCGCGACCTTATCATGGCCCTCACCGCGGACGAGGAGGGAGGCGACGAGAACGGTGTCGCCTGGCTGCTGAAAAAT
>JANXQR010000562.1 GCA_025353435.1 Acidobacteriota bacterium
GCTGAATGTTGAGGAAGCCCGCACGTGCCCAGTCACATACCCAATCTGTGTAAGACCCTCGTACGCGCCCGCGTTTAGAATCGAATCGGCCGGCGCCAGGTATTGTGCCACCTCCAGCCCCACCACGGGGAAAAGGAGCCACAGTGTCCAGACCCCGAATTTGCGCAGGTCCTCCTCATCCAGGTTGTTTCCCATGATGAAAGCTACTGGAAAGGGAAGTAGGTAGGAACGCAGGCCATACACCTCAATCACCCAGGGGTTGTCCCCGGCAACCAATTGCACCGTGCATAGGGCAAGCATCGAGATGGTCAAGATTGCAGTGACAGCCGACCACTGCTTGGGCCACTTGTGGGTTCGATAAGCTTCCCAAATGATTAGCAGCGCTATCGGGTCGCGAACCAGCAGCAAAGGTGCGGACAATTGTGGGATAACCCATTTGCGTAGCGCGCCTTCGAAAATCAGCAATAGAAAATACGCCCAGAAGAGCCGTTTCAGAAGCGGCATCCGGCTTAGGGGCTTGTTTGCAGCTTGTCTATCCCTTAGCTGCATGATGCGGCCCTCACAGCCTCTGCCCAGTTCTCGCGATAATTCTCCCAGGACTTCCTTGCTGCGGTTGCCTGGGCATTGCGAGACATATAAGCGAGCATTTCCCGGTCGTCTCGGAGTGTGTTCAGCCGGTCGGCAATTGAATCTGCACTGCGTATCGGGACGACAAACCCCTCGCATCCTTCACGCACAAATTCGAGCGACCCCGTGTTGGGGGATACGATAACGGGCAGGCCGCACGCTAACGCTTCCAGGACCACCAGGGCACATCCCTCCGCGAGCGATGGAAGGACAAGAACATCTGACTGTTCCATCACATCCAGCACTTCCGAATGTGGCAGGCTCTTGAACCAGCGCCACTTGCTACAAGCTTCATCTACCCGCTGATTGGCGCTCATGCGCCTTCCGACGAGAGTTAGCTCTACCTGCGAACCGAGCTGATCAATCGCATCCAGCAGATATTTTATGCCTTTAAGTTGGCTCAATGCGCCGACAAAAAGAACCTTCAACGGCTGATTTGCGGTGTGGTGATCTTGTTTACGGAGTCGCACCTGAGGCGCGCCATAGGTGATTATCCGAATTTTGTCAAAGGGAACAACGCCATCAAGTGTGCGCCGAACGTGTTCGCTCGGAACGAAGACGACGTCTGCGCGCAACAGCTCTTCGTCCTTCCACTCGCGCTGCCGGACAGACTCTTCCTGATTCGGAAGAAGCATGGCGAATTCCGGATTGAGCGCGCCTTCTTCCGCCAGCAATTTGTCTTTCCAATACCAGTGGCTGCTGGGCAATTCAAATAGGGTTCTAATGCCAAGCCGCCTGGCCTCTCGAAATGTCTTCAGGGCACCGTTTTCATAGGCGTACACCGCGTCTGCGCCGGTTTTAGGAAGCCGCCTTGCCACCCGAGCATCGAATTGGCGGTACATGCTATTGACGGAGAACGGACGCTCTCCCGAGCACAGCAGGCTTTCCAGTGGCGAGGACCTGACGCCAAGCCGGACAATCTCGCGCCAGGGAACACACTTCACCATTTCTTGGGGCGCATCCGCATAGACTCGCCTCGCCAACATATCTCGCAACCTGGCCGGCAATAGCCAATTCCACATCGACTTCGGGTTCCATGCGACGGTCGTCCAGAACTCCGCCAGCATCTCGAGCTCGACAAGAGCGCGCAGGGCATTGCGTACATTCTGATTGCCTGTTGGATGAGAGATAAGAACGCGGGGGGTGTCGTCGCTCTTGCCTTCCTTGCGCGAGGGGATCATCATCAGGATAACTTCCTTATCGCCATGCGGCATTGTCCAGGTTTTCTGAAGATGAAGCATCGTTAGCAGTCTTGTTTTCAACCACGGCTGACGGTAGAAATAGCAGGCGCGCAAATGTAGCTGCGTGGACGTGTAGTCGATGTTCCGAGTACCAACGCCAAGCCGCAGTCGAGCAGTTCTCCAGTCCGCTGTTTCGAGCGCTTTCCGCCGTTCGCGAACTAATCAAGTGAACTCCGTCCCTCAATCCGTCCACCTCCCCGATGAAGGGCTTCCCAATAACAGGAATCGTACCGAGAGCGCTAAAGGCTGCGAATATTCCTGACTTTGCAAAGGCATGGGGAGGGTGCGGCACAAATCCGAACTTGGATTTCGACAGGATAGCGTGAATCTCTGCTGCGTCCAGAACCCCCATGCGTCGCACCGGAATCCCGCTTATCTCTGACGGGACATCACAGTTTGGGCCAATGTCTAGAATTTCGTCGACATCAAGGTCTCGCAACGTGGTCCCCATTTGGGTTAGCTGCTTATAGGATACCTTTCTCGTGCCTGCCAGACCGAATACCACCAATGCTGACCGCCTGAAGTTTAGCGGTGCGATCGCGACGCTTTCACCTACATTCGAAAACACCGGCAAATGCAGAAGTGGGATGGCTGTGCCTCGGGTGACTTCACGCTGGAGCCATCGGGCATGAAGACTCAAGTTGGTCGCAACGATGTCACTTTCTCTCCCGATCATTCGGATAGCGCTTTTCTGACGTCGCGAGTGCCAAAACGATGATCGCCAAGGCATCCCCGTGGCGGACAACTCATGAAAGTAAACCGCGATGCGGAATCGCCCGCTTTCTTTCGCTTTGCCAAGCGCTTCGGCGAGCTCCCTGGGGGCACCATCACTCGAATACCCGTACCCGCTGAGATGGACAAGTAGCGTCCCCGGCTGACTCTCGCTCAGCGAATCGCAAGCTTCAAGGAGTTGAGACTGCGTGCAGTAGACAGTGGGGAACGACGAGTCACACCGCTCCATCGAATTCGAAACAACAAATGCCGTATTGATGCCAAAAGCGGATTTAAATTCCGTTGCCAGCGCAATCGCAAAATCGCTCACGCCGCACCGCCCCGGTTTAAGTTGAGCAACGACCTGGATCAGAAGTCGATTTGCCATTGGCATTGGTGCATCCTGTGGCGAAGGTTTCGTCAGCGCCAGCATTCCAGCCGGCAACTTGGCAATGCAGGCGTTGAGCTTTGGATCGCAGCGCCCGGTAACGCCTGCGCTCATAGTTTACGGGCAAAGACTCATCTGCCTGTTGCGACGAACAATTCATTGGCAACGGACGTTCATGAAAGCGAAGATTTCTTGAGTGACCAGATGAATCAAGTCTTCGAATTGATTTTCTTTTCCGCGATCAACGTGCAACCGTTGGCTTACTGGAAGGCGGTTCGATAAGTCACGACCTGCGTACCGATGCCGATAGCCGAGTTGATTGCCTGCATCACGCCAAGCTTGAGGTTGCTGGTCGGAACGTACAGGATATCTCCGTCTTTCAGTGCTAGGTCGGGCGCCTTGCCTTTGAGAATCAAATTCACGTTAAAGACAATATCCTCCTTGTTGCCATCTGCTAGAGTCCGCACAATGTGGGCGTGGCTCACGTTCGCACCGCGGGTTGTCCCCCCTGCCAGCGCCATGGCTTTTTCGACAGTCAGAACATGACGCCCCTCAAGAATATAAAGACCGGACCGGCCGACGCTGCCTAGCAGATAGACGCTGCCTGCAAGCGGAACCGTTATTGTGTCTCCCGGAAAGATCTGCACGCGAGGAACTACCGGGGTCAGTGACTCCGGGATATAGTCAACCGTAATCGGATTTTCGGGATCTGTCTTGCGAGTGATAACCACCTTGGAACTGGAAGTTGGTGTCACTCCACCGGCAGCGGTAATGATGTCGTTCAACATCCGAACACCAAGGGCAGGGTAGAGTCCTGGGGATTTTACTTCACCATTCACAAGGATGCCCTGGGTCGCGTATTCTGCGATGAACACCGTCACGTATGCCCGGTTCGAGTTGAGAATCTCGGCTTGAACGTAACTTTGATTGAGAATGGCAGCGGTTTCCTCTGCTGTCTTGCCGGCAACAGCCACAGGGCCAAGCAGGGGAACTGAGACTTCGCCCTTTTCGCCAACGCGAAAGCGGCCTGTGAGGTCAGGCTCGCCAAATACGGTGACTTCAATCATATCTCCGGCGCCAATTCGAAGCGCCGGCGCTAATTCCGGCGTCGAATTTGGGGCATGCTGCGCAAAGGCAGTGACTATCTGCACAAGAAAAAAGACGGCGAACGCCATTGCGCGCGTAAGAGTCTTGGCCATATTATTCGTCCTTTTCCTTATCCTCGGTTTCGTCGGCAGCATTTGCGTAGGGCTGCGCATATGGATATCCGTAACCGTAACGATAGCCATACATGCCATACCGATAGGTATAGAAGTTCTCAAGTCGCATATCGACATCGTTCACCACGACACCGGCAATATGCGCGTTGATACGCCATAGCAGATCGCGCGCTCGAAGTATCGCTCTTTTGCGTGTCACCCCTGCGCGGACAACCAGGACTACCGCATCCGCCAGCACGGCCATGGCCTGCGTGTCAGAGACCGCAAGCACCGGGGCGCTGTCAATCACGATTCGGTCATACTCCCGGGTCCACTGTCGCACCTGTTCTTCCATCCGTTGTGAAGAAAGCATTTCGGCCGGATTGGGTGGCCGGGGTCCGGTAGGAAGGACATGCAACATCGTCAACTCCGGCAAGGGAGCCGGCGCCTCTTTGCGTTCTGCTGGGCGCGACAAAACAGTCGACAGGCCAAAGGTCCGGTCAGGAATTTTGAATACTTGATGCAATGTCCCGCGTCGCAGGTCGGCGTCGACCAGAAGTACGCGTTCCCCGCGTTGAGCCAGCGCGATGGCGCAATTGACTGCCGTTGTCGTTTTGCCTTCGCCTGGGAAAGCGCTGGTGATGACAATTACCCGCGGCGGCTTGTCGATCGACGAGAGCAGCAGAGAACTGCGAAGACCGCGGTACGCTTCACCGGCCAGCGATTTCGGGCTATGCAAAGCGGTGAGTTGGCGGGTCTGCGCAGCCGCTGCATCTTCTGGTTCCCCGCGTTTGCGCTTTCCCTGATCGTTTTCCATGTGCGGAATTGTGGCAAGCGACGCCAGAGTCGACACGCTCTCGACTTCTTCCGAGGTCTGCATCCTGTCGTCGATGGATTCGATCATGAATGCCATTACGATTCCGCCCAGGAATCCGCCAATCAGACCCAGCAGCATGCTCGTCGTCTTCCGCGGAGCGACAGGAATAAACGGTAGCTGCGCCCGGTCAACAACCGTGATGTTGGTCGCCGAAAGCCCTGCTGTGACACTCGCTTCCTTCAGTCTCATCTGCAGGGCATCGTACAGGTCACGGTTCAGTTCCGCGTCGTGGCGCAGGATGGCATACTGTCCCACGTCCGCGTTCAGCCGAAATGCTTCTTCCTTTTGAGCATCAAGTCGCTTGCGTAGCATCTGTTCCGTACGCACCGAGCCTTCATACTCGTTTTGAATCTGGCGACGCGCGAGGGCAACCTCACTATCGATACTGGCCTGCACCTTTGCAATCTGAGCCTTCAATGCCAGGGTCTTCGGATGGCGCTGTCCCACTTCCAGTCCCAGCTGCGAGCGCTGGTTTTGCAATTCGGTCAGTTGGTTACGGAGAACTGCCAGTTGCGGGTTATCGCCGGTCAGCGAAGCCAAGTCCGAATCTTGCGAAGCGAATTCCCGCATTCGCGATTCCTTCATGATCCTTTCCGCTTCGGCCGCTTCAAAATCTCCGCTGATTTGTCCGAGGTTTTGCATCGTAAGATTCGAATTCTCGTCCGTTCCCACGATGTTGTGCTGCCTTTGGAAATTCGCGAGCCGAATCTGAGCGTCCGACGCCTGTTGCTTGAGTGCCTCGAGTTGTTTTTCCAGCCAGACCGAGACGTGTTCAGTCTGGTCGAACTTCGACCGTAGATCTTCGTCGATGTAGGTATCCACCAGCGTGTTCACCACTTCAGTGGCAAGTTTCGGGTCGTGATTCCGATATCGAATATCCACCATCTGGGTCCCGGCTACGATCTTGACACTTAATCCACCCTTGACCATTCCGATCAATCCGCGCCGTTCAACGGGCGTTAGATTCGCAGTCGGTTTGGGTTGGGGGGACTTGCTCCCGATCGAGTGATCCGCGGTCAACTTGGAATCAAGATTGAGGCTCAGCGCCGTCTGCAGAAGGATGGAGTCGCTCTGCAAAATCAGGATCTCAGTCTGCAACCCCGTTGACTCTCCACCACGTTCCTGCGCATCGATATAACCTTGCAGGCCCACCTTGGGAGTGTTGTTCGGGTTGATTTCGATGCGTGAAAAACTTTCATATACCGACATGGTCCGAAACGAGTAGACCGTCGAAATGGCGAACGAAATCACCGTAATCGCGAGAATGATGAATCGCTGCTTCATCACCACGCGCCATACGTCCATCAGGGAGAGCCTCTCCACTGGGGGCGCAATCATCGCAGGGTTGATTGCTATTCTTTCGGGTTGTTGCTCAGACTGAGGCTCAAGTGGCATTTACACTCCTGAGTTTGTGTGTAGCGAGTTCGTCTTGTTGGACCGAGAAACCCCGAAGGTTGAATATCAAATCAGTGCCGTCCTGGCCTTCAATTTTGCCGCCCCAAATACCCTGTTGATGGCAATCGCTGCGCGGTTCATTCCATACCGATTCACAAAGCTCGGCCGCGCCCGAGCCGCCATCGCCCTCGTGGAGCACTGCGTGTTGCACCGGCCAATAAATCCATTTCTTGAGATGCTTGAGCGGGTATCTTCGATTGAACCAGGGATCAAGTGCACCATGCACAAACACACCATAAGGGGTCTTTACCTGGCGAGCGGCGGACCGCATCGCGATCCCCGGAAACGGCCAGATCCCATTCATCACAATGCCATCAAATCGCTGGGCATTTCGGTGCAACCAACGCCAGAGTCGTGGCGAAAAACAATATCGCCCCAGATAGCGTTCCCCAAGTGCATGGACTTTGCGGGAAATGTCCGCCAGAAAAGGCGCACTCGGGTCGTCGAGACAAACCACTTCGATTGCCGCGCCTACTTCGATATACGCCTTCACCAGCTGACGTACCGCCTCCGGAGGGCCACCTTCAGCCGGGGAAAGACTGCCAATTATGTGAAGAATCTTCAATTGGCTCCATTGCTTTGTCGGAGCATCGGGTAAGACGCGGAATTTCGAACAACCAGCCTCAATTGTAAAGCCTCCTCGCACTCCCCAAACGCTCTTCAAGGCAACCAGAAACCGTAAGCCATGCGGAGGTCTAGCTGGCCCAAATGCAACCGTCCAAACCAGGTTTCAATGCCAGCTTGCTGAGCATCAGGCCAGCAACTCCCTGCGGCCGGAAATCTCGGCCTCGCCGTCATGAAAAACTTCTTCGACTCCATTTCAACAAGGCTTCGCCTTCCTCGCTGAGATGAGGCGCCTTCAAAATCACCAATTTCCCCGACAAATCAAGGTCTTGCACGATCGCAAGACTATTGGACGAACCCAGCAATCCACGGTTCAAAATTGATCCCGCTCGTATCCGATTGAGAGAAAAATCGCCCTTTCAGTGTACCAGTCGACCTCCAAGGGTCAACGCCTGCGTTACCCGTCGGAGGTGGCTTTCCGGTGACCATTTTGTTTGCCCATGCATCTGATCACGCAGCATCTATTGCCAGAGCTGCTAAAACGCCCGAGGCCCTTTGGCGAGTGGCCTGCCCGCGGGAACCAGTGGCTTCGGTGACTCCCCAGCCCCCAATGGAAGCGAACCCCAACCCGGTCCGATCCGTCTCCCCACTTCACTCCTGGCAAAGATCGCCCTCCTCAAAACTCCAACGCCTCCAAATCCGGCTCCACCCACCCCCGCCGCGCCTCCACAGTGAACAACCGTTCCCGTGACCAATACCGAAACACCCAATCCGACCGCCCCAGCCGCGACGCCATCAACTCATTCAGGACCAACCGGAGTGCGTGATCTGCAATTGAGCAGCTCAGAATGAAGACCGTGGCGGCTCGACATGGAGCACTTCCCTCATGCAGCGATGGCACAGGTGCGCACCATGCAGGTCGCTGCCTATGTAGACCTGCTTGTTGAGGTTTGCGCGTTAGCGATTCCGAGATTTCTGGAACGAACACAACGACTCATACCGCCGACATGGGGCAGTTGCTGCTGGAACATCAACTGAAGGAACTGCGGCTGCCCACCGCACTGAGCGAGTACGACCAGGTGGCCCGGCAGTGCGCAGTCGAGCGGGTGGACTGTCGACACTACCTGCTGCGCATCACTGAACTGGAGTGACTGGACCCGCTAGCGACGAACAACAGAACGCCTCATCATCCAAGTCTGGGTCCCCTGCGACAGGTCTTCGCCGCTGGGGTGGAGGCGAAGTTCCCGGTCGTCAAGACCATGGACAGCTTCGACTTCCTGGCTATCCCAAAGCTGAACAAGAAATTGGTGCTTGAACTGTCGCGTTCTTGCGGGAGTGGTGTTGGCGACCGGGATGTGGCTATGGTGGTAGCAAATCCTCAGCAGGGTAGTATGCCCTCAGTGAGAAAAATCTGCCCTGTTGCAAGGAATGCGCGAGCTGTATGCACGCGATTTCTTGCTGATGCGGACTTTAGGAGTGAGCTTGCCCCCGCAAGACGTACCCCTTAGCAGAGCGATTAAACGGCGAAGGGGAAACGGATTTGGTGAAGCGACCGCGGAAAGCATACACATTTGAGTTCAAGCAAGAGGCGGTTCGCTGGCGAGCGCGTATCGGAGGCAGCCGGCAGCCCTGGGGGTTGTCGAGTAGAAATTGTCGAACTGGGTTAAGGCGCATCGAGCGGGCAAGCTGCGAGGTTCAGGCGTTCGGAGTGAGACGGCCGAGCAGATCGAAATCCGGCGTCACTGAGCGGAGTTGGTGGGGGTGACGTTACGTTTTCAATGAGTCGCAAGGGCAACTGCTGGGACAACGCCTGCAGCGAAACGCTATTTGGCCCGCTGAACGTGGAGCGGCTGCATGGCCAACGTTTCGCAACTATCCGTGAAGCCAATGATGCGGTGCTTGAATGGCTCCGCTGGTACAACTTCAGCCGCATCCACTCCACGCTCGATTACTTCAGCCCGACCGAATACTTGCAACGCTGGAGCGAGCTGCAACAAAGGGCTGCCCCATGAAAATGTGGGACGCCAAAGCAAGCGGCGAAAATATGGAAATCACGAAAAAGCGATTTCCATTTTCCTGTTGCCGCGGCTACGAGATGAGTCATTCTCGTAAATTCAACCCGCTAGGGGAAACCTATTCTGAGGGCAAGGTCAGAATCCTTGTTTCTATTGTTTACAGCTCCGATAAAAGAGCAGCGTTGGACACGGAGTTATTCTTGGACGAACTGGCCCAGGGGGCGATCCTCCCTGGTTCTTAGTGGGTTAGTAAGATCTCGGTAAAGCTGAGTGTAAGCTTCAATTGCGGACGCCTCCGAAAATCTTTCAAGATTCATTAAGCCCTTGCCTATTAACAAATTGCGCTGCGGCCACTGTTCGAGGATGGTCTGAGCAGCAGTTTGAGGTTGATCGGGATCCACGAAGATTGCTCCATCACCCGCCACTTCAGTCATGGGCGGCTTGTTGTTCGTGATTACCGCACAACAACATGCTTGCGCCTCAAGTATCGGCCAGCCGAAGCCCTCCTCGTGGGATGGAAACAGCAAGGCTTCTGCGCCGCTGTATAGGGTGCAAAGGCCGTCGTCAGAAACGTCAACCGCTTCGACTACAGATGTTTGCAAACCTGAAGAAACACAGAAATCCCTCATCGCTTGAGTCCAGGGCTTACCTACCATGATCAGCTTCATAGACTGAAACCCCGGACGCATGCTCAGTTCTTTCCAAATCTTTAGGGCTCCAATCCGGTTTTTATACCATTGATTTCCCCCAACGTGTAAGAGGTATTGAGTTGTTGGTTGAATACCAAATTGGTCCAATATCTTGTCGACCATCCACCTCGGGACCGGAGATAACCTGCGGTTAAGAGGATGGTGGATAACCCGGGTTGCTTGCGCCATCGCGGGTACGAGCTGGAGCAAATCCTTCTCAGTCTTACGTGAGACGCAAACAACACTCTCAGCGCGCGCCAGTGAAGTGGAGATCCAATGCTGCAGGATCCTCCCGGTTATACCCACTTTCACGTCAGGAAATCTGCCTTTTGCACTTAGAACAGCGAGCAGGTCATGACACGTAATGACTTGTCGGCATTCGCCAACCCAAGGAAGATACATAGCGTTCGAGTGATCGCACACGTGCACCACATCGGCGTTGCGGGTTTTCCAGCGCAAATAGAGCGGCGCCAACAGGAACTTATCGAGGTATCCAATCCACTTGCGAATTAAAGCCGTTCCGATCCGCACGTTACCCAGGATCACAGGGGGACTCAGTATTTCCGCGTTGAATCCGGCGGCACGCGCAAATCCGCAGACCATGGATGCGTAGCGTGACATGCTCTGCTGACCATCGGGACGATAATTCGAGATAAAGGCGATCTTTAGCTGGCGCTCCGGTTGCTTCAATTCAATCGATTCTCTCATGTTCCAGCTGGATGACCCTGCCTCGCTTTTCTCAACCACTGATGGCTGGAGCTTCCCGATTTTGACCCGTCCCGAAAATTCAGCCGCGCGAGATTGAAAATTTCGGCCTGCCTGGCTCGGCTAGTCTCTATTGGCGGGCACGATCGCGGTTACTGTAACTCAAGTGCCGGTCTCATGCAAGCACGTTTTAGACCACAGTAGTTCAGGCCACTGCCAACGGGCGCTATACGGCGGGAATTTTGGAAACACGCCGCGTTTGCCAAGGCGGTTTTATCGCCGTCATTCTCACCACTGCCTACGGTTGCGAACTCAGCCGGTGTGCGAAAGGCCGGTGCCGGGTGAGGGCAGTTGTGGTTATGGTCGTCCAACCAAAGAGCCAGCTTGCGACGGGCATCAGCCACGCTGAAGAACAACTTCACGTTCAAGCATTCGGCGCGCAGTCTCCGATTGAAGCTGTCGATGTAGCCGTTTTCGACAGGCCGTCCTGGCAGGATGAAATCCAGATGCACTTCATTGGTGTAAGTCCACTGATCTATCGCCTTCGATGCGAACTCGGTTCCGTTATCAACCGTGATTGATTTGGGCGCTCCAAGGCTAGCCACGATTTTATCCAGTGCGGGTGCCACCTTCTCACCGCTCGGTGTTGTGTCCGCATCAAGCGTCAGACACTCGTCTATACTGATCGACGACAGGTAGTACACGGATCCAGGGACCGTCCGCAAGCCGTTGAGCGGCGAAATTCATGCTCCACTTCTCGTTCGGGTGCATAGCCGGCCCTTGGGCGAATCGCTGCTGTTGCGCGCGTTCCTTACGTTGCTTCGTTCGCTCGATCAATCCCTCTTCGGTGTGAAGACGATAGATGCGCTTGGCCTTTACTTCCCAGCCCTTGCGTTTCAGTAGTACCGTCAATCGACGATAGCCGAATCGAACCCAGCTGCCGGCCAACTCGCGCAGCCGAACCCGCAGTGCATCTTGCGAACCGCGATGATATTCATACCGAAGTGTCGCCCGGTCAGCGCCAGTTTTTGCCAGCCACTTGCGCAGCTCCTTGGCAACGAACTCGGGGCCGTCACCAGGCGTAACCACGGAGGAAACTGAAATCCGGAAATTGTCCGGAGTATTCTGGAAAAGGCACATTCACAATGCCAGGTTGCATTTGGAGTTTGGGATGGGTGATTTTGTTCTAAACGTCAACGGTGCGCACCTGCGTGTCAGCGCCTCTGCTGAGGAGACTCTGCTGTCTGTCTTGCGCGATCGGCTGAACCTGACCGGGACTAAGTACGGCTGCGGAGAAGGCCAGTGCGGAGCCTGCACCGTTTTGATTGATGGGCGAGCGACTCGCTCCTGCTTGGTTCCGGCGGTATCGGCGGCCAAGGCAAAGATCGTTACCATCGAGGGTCTTGAGCAGAACGGGAAACTCAGCCCCGTTCAACAGGCCTTCCTCGACGCGGGCGCATTCCAATGCGGCTACTGCACCTCGGGCATGATTCTCGGTGCAACATCTCTACTGAATGATCAGCACAATCCCACCGACGAGCAAATCGTTGCGGGAATGGAGGGGCACATCTGCCGATGCGGCGCCTATCCCCGCATCGTGGAAGCTGTCAAGCAAGCTTCGCTCAAATGGGCCCAGGGGGCAAGCCGATGAACCATCGCAACGAGCCCGCCGTTGAATTTGCAAAAATCACATCGCCAGCTTGGCCCAGCATTTCCGAGCTTGACCGCCGCAACTTCCTCAAGCTTCTTGGAGGTGGATTGCTGGTCTGTCTCACCCACGCCTCTTCGCGGGCGCAGGAGTCGGGCCGCGCATCCGGCGGCCACGATCTTCCAAAGGAATTGAGCGCGTGGCTCCACATTGCGGCCGATGGCCAGGTGAAGGTGTTTACCGGCAAGGTTGAAGTGGGGCAGAACATCCGCACGTCGTTGGCGCAGCAGGTGGCCGAGGAATTGCGTGTGCCTTTTGACACCGTCACGATGGTCATGGGTGATACTGATCTCGTTCCTTGGGACATGGGCACCTTTGGCAGTCGCACCACTCCAACCATGGGACCGCAGTTGCGCGCCATGACCGCGGCCGCTCGTCAGATGCTGCTTGAAATGGCGGGGCAGCGCTGGCATGTGGACCCCGCAACTCTCCAAGCCACCAACGGCAAAATTACCGACCCACAGAATGGGCGGTCGCTCACGTATGGCGAATTGAGCCGCGGAGAAAAGCTGGTAAAGACCGTCTCCAGCGAGCAGGGTATGACTCCTGCCGCGGAATGGAAGATCGCCGGAACCGCCGTCCCTAAAGCTGAAGGGCGCGATTTCGTTACCGGCAAACACAAGTATCCCTCCGACATAATCCGGCCCGAGATGATGTTTGGCGCAGTGCTGCGCCCGGAGGGATTCAACGCGACTCTCGCCTCGCTCGACACCACCACAGCGGAAAAACTCCCCGGAGTCAAGGTAGTACGCGACGGCGATTTCATCGGGTTGGTGGCCCCCGATGCTTTCGCCGCGCACCATGCACTGTCGGCGATCCAGGCAAAATGGGATGTGCCCGCGCAACCTTCGAACCAGGGGCTCTTCGAGTATCTGAAGAAGAATTCAGAAGCCGGTCGGGACGACAACCCTCAGCGCGTCTCTGGTTCGGTCGCGCGGGCCATGGCGGGCGCGGACCTGAAGCTGGAAGAACAGTACACCGTCGCATACATTGCACATGCGCCTCTTGAGCCCCGCGCAGCGGTGGCCGAATGGACCGACGGCAAGCTGACCGTTTGGACCGGAACTCAGCGCCCTTTCGGCGTGCGCGACGAACTGATGCAAGCGTTTCACTTGTCGCCTTCCCAGGTTCGCGTCATCCAGCCCGACATGGGCAGCGGATATGGTGGTAAGCATACCGGCGAAGCGGCCACTGAAGCAGCCCGCCTGGCCAAGGCTGCCGGCAAGCCCGTCAAGGTTGTCTGGACGCGCAGCGAAGAGTTTACCTGGGCCTATTTCCGCCCAGCCGGCCTCATCGAGATCAAGGCTGCCGCGCGAAGCGATGGAACCCTGGTTGCCTGGGAACATCACAATTACAATTCCGGGCCTGCCGCCATCGGTACCCCGTACAGCGTGACCAACCAACTGATTCATTACCACGAAACCAAATCTCCTCTGCGTCAGGGCTCCTATCGCGGCCTGGCCTCAACCGCGAATCACTTCGCCCGCGAGTCGCACATGGATGGCGTGGCCCATGCGGCGGGCATCGACCCGCTGGAGTTCCGCCTCAAGAACTTGGACGACCACAGGCTACAGGCGGTCTTGCAGGCTGCGTCGCCCTCGCT
>JANXQR010000565.1 GCA_025353435.1 Acidobacteriota bacterium
AGCATAGTCAGGGTACGTCAACGGCATGAAACTTCCGATGCCGGAAGCATTTCGCGGATGCTCCCAAATCTCGCGCATCTCAGTTGGTGCCTTGAATCCTGTCGGGGGCCGCAGCAGCAAGGCATTCACGAAAGTGAATACACATGCATTCATCCCGATGCCCAAGGCGAGGGCAACTATAACCCCGGCAGTCGAGCCGGGATGCTTGCGCAGCATGAGCGCGCCAAACCATAGATCGTGCCATAGCGAGGAGAGGGAGAGAAAGGTCCGTGCTTCTCGTTGCCGTTGTTGCAACAAGGCGGCACTACCAAACTGTCGGTGCGCCGCGTCTGCAGCGGCCCTCCGGGACATGCCCTGGCTCAAGAACCGCTCCGTCAGCAACTGCAAGTGTTGCTCGAGTTCATCATCGAACTCGCCATTCGCGCGTCTCTGCGCAAATAGCGCTCGCATTTTGACCGAAAAAACCCGAAGTCCCCTCATCGCTCTCACTTCAGCCCTTCCTGGCTCAACACCCGCCCGACCACCCCCGCAAACCGCTCCCAACTCTCCGTCTCAACCTCCAGTTGCTTCTTGCCAAGCCGGGTAATGGAGTAGTACCGCGCCTTGCGATTGTTTTCCGAAGTGCCCCATGCCGATGCGATCCAACCCTGCTGCTGCAGGCGCAGAAGCGATGTGTAAACTGTGCCCTCGTTCAGTTGCAAAACGTCTTCGCTCAACTGCTCGATGCGCCGGGCAATGCCAAAACCGTGCAAAGGGCCCATAGAATGGAGGGTTTTCAGCACCATCAGGTCTAACGTCCCCTGCAAAACCTCTGACTTTTTGTCGCCCATTGCTCCTCCTTTGGACATACCAAAGAAGCTAGCACGTCTCCTTTTCACTGTCCATAGGAACAGTCTCGATCGAGAAATTCCTCTCAGGCCCGGCTTGGGAAGAATCTCAACAAGCGAATCATCGCCCATGCACTCATCGACGGCAGATTAGTCCTGATATGTCGGCTTGGCGACTGAAACCGTCGCGGTCTCGATATCAACGATCGGCGTTGCCATCACTTAGGAAGGCCACTGAATTTCGATGATCTGCTTCGAACCCGGCAGGGATCGGGCACATGAGTTCACACGCTTTCCGGCACACCTGCCGCTCCTGGCTGGAGGCTGTGAAAACTCCGATTGCTGTGCAACAGAAAATGATGCGGCACACGGACATCCACACGACCATGAACATTTATGGGGATGTGGTCACGGACGAAATGAGCACGGCGGGCTTGCGGGTAGCTGAGCTTGCATTCCAGACTAACGGAGCGCATACAGAGCGCGAGACTAGCTAGACAATTGATTTAATGGTGGACGCGGTAGGAATCGAACCTACAACCTGTCGGTTAAGAGCCGTGCACTCTGTCCTCACTCCTGCTACTACTGGTTGCTATAAGTTCCTATCGATTGTTCGGTTTACCTCTTCCCTCCTTCAGGGCTCTCGCTATCGGCACCCTCCAGAGTATGACCGATTTTGAAGGAGCACGGGTACAAAAATGGGTACAGTCAAGGGGTGACCAGAAACAGTCCATCTTCATGGCAGAATCACCCCGCGGTCGTACCAGCGCCTTTCGCAAACACAATACGCTTTCCGATTCGAGGCAGACCATTGTTTGTTGCAACCGATGTGGGGTGACAAACCCAATATCGATGCACCTTCCGGCACTTGGGTTCAATCCCAGGGGTTCGGGATCGCTGGTTAGCCAGTGATCAACATAATGGTCGGGGCGGAGGGATTCGAACCCGATTTAGGCCCGCCGCCAACTGAACGCGGAGTGTGACCGAAATCGATTGCCAGTGTCACATTGGGCTAACTGAAGGAGCTGTCAGTGAACGCGGGCCGCAACGTATTGTCGCGGACCAAGATCCAGATCCCGCGAAATCCTCGATCCAGCTAGCATTTCGGGGGTTGATACCAATCGAAACTCACGCCTTGACAGTAGTACTAACCCGCAATCGACCTGGCGCTGGGCCGCATCGTATGACTCGCCGAGAGGAACGCCTTTCGAGAGATTTTCATAGAACACTTTTGCCCAGCTAAGGGCCGCAACTTGTTCAACTGGTTTGTGTCCGGCAATCACGTTTGTAACATTCGCAAGTTTGATTGCGAGCGCGATGCTGTCGCAGGTCGGTACTACGACCAAACATGCCTCACACTTCCGCACCAAATCGACCACGCCGTTGACCAAGAGACGGTTTGGCTGAGCGCTGGATGCACTTGAGTCAGGCAGGATCAAATCCCCGGTGTTGGCATCTACATGAGTAGCCAGATGAATGATGTTCCATCGCGTGGACATCAAATCGTACAGTTCATTAGCGGATACTCCTTCTTTGACGCAAAGTCTCCCCTCAGACAGGTAACTTCGAGTTGGGGCTGACCCGGGGCTACATCAGCTCGCAGGCGTACGCGAGCAAGTTCAAGAATGCGCCGATTCGGCCCACGCCGAAAACGCAGAATTACAATACGGCATCCGCGGCAAAGGTACCCTTGTAAGTGCCCTTCCCCTTCAGCCCCTTGAGCTTGCCGGTGCCACCGCTGAAGCTCCAGGTGCCTGTTTCGGCGCCGGTCCCGTTTTTGCCGAAAGTGACTGCGCCCTGATTGGAGACGAAGACTTTGTCTCCGCTGGACATGGTTCCCACGGAATCGCCGCGACCCTGCCCCCGCGCGCCGTGAAAGTTAGCAAAGCCGGTGATTTCATGATCGGTGGACTGCGCCCCCTCGATTTCCAGGGGCTTGGTCCAAGTACACTTGGTTTTGATAATCGAGTACGCGTGTTCAGGCTGGTCATTGACCGGGATGTTGTACGACGGATCGGACTTGCCGCACTTCAGGGTCCCCGAGATTTTGGTTTGCGCGCAGACTACCTGTGTAATCGTGAGCGCGAAGAGAAGGTACACAACATTTTTGAGACGCATCGAAACTGTCCTCCTGCCGATACGGCAAACGAATCCGGTATGGATTGGGCTTAGGCGGTTGACACAGGAGAGTGCCCTTTTTACATTTTGGGAGGAACAGATTCTAGCGCGCGAACATTCAGCACAACGCGCCGATACGACCTGAGTTTTGGTGTTCCTTCGTCCGTAACCTCAAGGATGACGTGGACCAGACCTCCACCGCGGCATGGCATCAATGGAAGCCAGTTTGCCCGGCAAGGTGAGTTGACCTTTACCTGCGCTTGCGGAGTATCCGCGCCCAGGATGGTGACATCGGCGCCGTGGACGCCAGCGAGACCTGCTTCTTCGTAAACCCACCACTTGTAGTGAAGCGTCTGCCCGTCAGGATCTTTGCTGCCGGCTGCGTCGAGCGTGATGGTCTCATTGGTGTCGGCTGTCAGTTCAAGCGTACCGGTGCCCGGCTGCCCATTCAAGACGACTTCGGGATTGTGATTTGCGTGGGCAAAATCCTTGATCGTCCAATCCATGCGCGCGGCAAAGTCATTTTGATAAGCCTCGCGCCAGCGCCAGATTGTTGCCTGATCTGAGACATGCTCAACGCCATCGATGCCAATGACGCGATCCTGTGAATTAGATCGCATGAATTCGTCACCCCCCTGAGTCCAGATTGCATGGGTTTCGCCGTAGGGTTGACGAAAAACATAGCGTCCGCCCCAGCCACCCCAATCGGGACGACGATAGGCGTTCAAGCCATTGTCGATCAGGCCCAGGTAGGAGGGCGTATCGCCTTCCATGATGAACATGAATCGCGGATACCACTTGCCCATCGGCCCCTTGGTGCGAATATTGGTTTCGAGCCAGTCGTTGGTGACGAGACTGGTGTCGGCCCCTGCGCCATTGCGGTAATAGTCGTCTCCGCTGATGCCGGTCCAGGTGGCGTCATAGTATTCCTCGCTATTCGGAGGACTCGGCTTGACAACATAGAAGAGTGCGGGGAACTCGCGACGAATCCAAGGGCCCGCGTCGTCCTGATCGGAGATCGATGAGACGCGCAGACGTGCGATGAGCCGATCCATCTCGCTGGCCGAGTGGACGGCGCGTAGATCCATGAGAGCCTGGGCCAAAGTATTGACTCCACCCCAAAGGCAGATCCAAAGCGGACGCGGATCGTCGCGCTCGATCGCTTTCGCCAGCGCCTGCGAACCCGCAGATGCCTTGCCCGCTCCCGTATCTTCCATGCCATAGGCAGGTTGCCCTGCAAAGATGCGCTGATCGAGTTCTTCGGCAATGGGCCAACCTTTCGCGTGCAGCAGCAGGTTGGGCCGCACCTGCCGGTAAGCTTCAACGATGGAGTGCATCGTCTCGGGATGCGTCTTGGTCCGTTGCCACGTTGAGGTAGAAGCGATCATGGTCTCCAGATCGAATTCGTTGGAGTAGAGCAGCAGACGCACGAAAGACATCTGATCGTCCGGCTCGTTTCCGATATCGCTAATGATGGCCACCCGTGGACGCCCGCTATAGCTGTCCGCGGCTGGCGGACGAACAGACTGTGCCGAAACAGCGGCGCAAACAACGAGAAGGGCGACGCAGGTGCCCCGCGCGCGTAAAGCGCGCTTCATAAGTCGTTCCATTTGCATGAATCCTCCGAGTGCGTTTGACTGATTCGGTACAGATGCGGAAAAACCCGCGGCGCTCGAACGATTCGGTTCGGCAATCGTAGCATGGAACACCGACAGCATCATCGATGCAATTGAGGGAAAAGTAAATCCTTTCCAGAATTCGGACGGGACGATTAGAGAGCCCGTTCACACTAAAACGACGGGGATTTGCTGAGACGTGGCGCGAATTTTCATTTACGTCGTGGACCGCGACTTCGGATTCGCGCCTAATCCATTTCACGGCTGCTGCACATTGGCGACTTGTATGCCCCGGATCAGACGTGGCGCGCAATTAAATGATTGGGTGATTGGTGGCTTGGGTGGTAAACGTCTTAAGGCTACTGGTCGGTGTGTATACGCAATGCGGATTACAGAAACTCTGTCATTCAGCGAAACCCGATGTTTGTCTCAAACTCGAAAGAGATCGGGCCTTCTTCCTCCTGTTACCGGGTGTAAAGTCGATTACTTCCGTCGTAAGCATGGTGGAGACGGATGATTTCC
>JANXQR010000573.1 GCA_025353435.1 Acidobacteriota bacterium
GGCAGGTAGCTGGACATGGTATGTTCGGTACAGCCATACGGGTAGGTAGCCAGGTAGTCGAGAGCTGGAATCAGCGAGCCAGCAATCGAAGAGCTTACTTCCACGCGGAGGCTGTGGGCCGCTAGGTCCGTGTTCGTTGGGAAGACAATCTTCGCTGTGGCTTCTGATTCCTTCTGGGCGATCACTCCGCTCTGGGCAATAGTCTCCGCAACTCCTGCCGGGTTAACCGGAAAGCTTGTTTCCAGCGCGTCTGAATCCCTATCCGCAATGGCCGACGCGGTCAGCGTGGCCGTGCCCACCTGCGATGCATGCAGGCGCCACGACAGGGTCGCTTCTCCCCTGCTGGGGATGACGACAGACTGCTCCGAGCCATCGGTGGTATCCAAGCCTTCCGCCTTTAGAGAAATCTTTGCGGTAGTAGAGGTGTCAAGGTAGTTGTGAACAATGACTGGCAGCGTGATCTCGTCGCCCTTGACCATGAAGCGCGGCGTACCCATGCGTACGATGACATTCTTGCGTACCAGCACGCGATTGATCGCTGACCCGGCCTTCGTGTCCGCTGTAATCGCGTGAACCGTGGTGCGCCATGTTGTCAGCGAGTCGGGGAACGTAAAGGTGACGTGCGCGTGGCCTGTCGCGTCCGTGTGCACATTGGGCGCCCAAAAAGCGGTGTCCGGGAATGCCTTCCGCACGCGAGGCTTCGCCTCATTGCCTGGTTTCACCTGTGCCAACTGGGGACGATACCGAGCCTCACGCATGGCCAGCATGGGTGACTTGTCGCCGGCCTCGCCGCTGAAGTAGTAGTCGAGGGATGTGTCGATGGAAGCTTGAATCGATCTCAACGGGTACAAGACGCCAACCATGTCGCCACTGATATCGGGATAGAGCGAGTAAATCGCCTCATCGACCACGCCGAAGCTCACGTCCGCGCTGGCCGGTTTGCCTGAGGCGTCGCGCGTGGATACGTCATAGGCGACAGTCTGCTGCGGCTGGAGGACATCTCTTGCAGGCGTGATCTGCACTTGCAGACGCTGCTGAACGGGAGGGGCTTTGATGATCTTGGTGGCCTGGTAGAGCGTGCTGTTTTGCATGAAGAGCACCGTGACGGTGAGATTCGGCATGGCCTCGGCGGTTATCGGCAGGTCGAACGAGAGCGTGCCTCCCGTGGAGTGCATGGTCTCGCGCTTCAGCAGTGTGTCCCCTTCCACGAGGACCAGCGCATGGAACCCGCTGGCCTGGGAAACGATGCTCAGGTGCGCGGTCTCGCCGGGCGCATACGTTCTTTTGTCGGCGACGATCTGGGTTGTCTCCATGCTTGAGTCCCAGCCGACTTCATTGGCGCCCATGATCCAGAGATAGCTCTCGTCGACGGGACCACGCGTGCCGGCCTGCACGGGCGCCGCAGTAGCCTCGATCTCCGCGCTGCTGTACTGAGGGGTGCCAACCGCGATCGAACCCTCAGTCTGGCCGGCGGCATCTGTCGTGACGTCAACCGCGGGCCCCTGGAGCGTTTCGGTCTTTCCGTTCTGCCAGTGATGAAACACCAGCTGAACTTTAACTGTCGCGCTGACAGGCTTGTCTTCGTAGTCTGTAGTGGTCACACGAAACTTCGCAACATCGCCCGCATGCACCGCGTAATTCACCGGCTCTACGTGGACGCGGAATGTGCCGTAGGTGGCCAGGAAGTGCGCTCGCCCGGTGATCTCGCGATTAGCGGCGTCTGTGACTCCGGCCTCCACTGTGTAGTCCAGATCGGGATGTGCGGCGCCTGCCCCTTCCGGCCGGGTCGGCACCTGAATCACCAGGATGCCGTCTGCGTTCAGCATGCCGGTCTTCTCGGCTTCCTCATCTCCTGCGTAGCCTGACTCATCCACATCTCCGGAGTCGGCGTTCGTTACAGAAGACGGTGTATCGTCGTCGCTGTCTTCGCCCCACCAATAGTGGCGCGCATGGTAGACCCTGTACTTCACCTTTGCATTCGCTACCGGCTCGCCGAAAAAATATCGCGAGTCAATAGTCACGGCCATGGTCGCGCCTTGCAGCACGCGTTTCTGCGCTGGCTTCACCATCACGCGATACTCGGGCTTGCGGTAATCCTCAACATGGAATCCGCACGCGATCCCTCCGTATTGATTCCCTTCACTGCTGGCCGAGTCGCTCACGTTCAGCGAGTAATATCCCAGCGCGGCGTCCTTGGGTAGGACGAAGTCGCCCGAAACTTCGCCGGCAGCAGAGAGTGGCATCGTTTGCTCGAAGACCGCCTTGTCGCTACCATCCGAGATCTTTACGTGAACGGCGCCGCCTCTCGGCAAAACAAGCAGGTTGCCCTCCCGCGCCCTCACGATCGCCTTCCAATGCACGGTGTGCGTGGGGCGATATACCGGACGCTCCGTGAAGACGTAGCCCGCGTATTTGCTGCCGCCGGATATGTTTAAAGTCCAACTCCCAGGCGTTGAGGCCGCGAACTCACTCCCCTTTCCGGCCACCACCCAAAAGTTATCTGGCGACGATTTATCCGCCGGCACCGCGAGTTGCGCTGTGCCGCCTGCATCGGTGACGGCCGTAGCGATCAGTTTCTGGCCAACGCCCGCGTCAACCTTTGCGCCTTCGATGGGTTGGCCGGTGGTCCGATCGACCGCGAACGCCATCACCTGCCCCGCGGTGGTCCGTGTAACCAGCGCCATCTGTGTAACCATCAGGAGCGTGTAGGCCTTGTAACGGCCATCGGTCGCCTCTAACAGATAGAGCCCGGCAGGTAGTTTCGGCGCAACCAGCTTGGCGTGGTCGGAGATGAAAGTGGATGGCACTTGAAGACGCCAGCGCGACACCAGTTGCGACTGGTTGAGCATCGGAATCTGTGCGAATTCCGCCTCGCTCAGAATGCGACTGTGGCGAATGATTGAACCCCGGCGATCGCGGATCAGGTGACGACTGGCCTGGGAGAATTGCCCCCGGAAGAAGTCGCGTATTTCATCCCAGAGTCTGGCCTTCCAGTCGTGGAATTTCTCGAGCCAGGTGCGTTCGTCAATCTGCTCGCTTCCAAGCAAACTTGCTTCGGTCCCAAAGGAATGAAGTTCCCGCAGGTTCTCCATGAACTTCACAGGATCATCGACGCGATAGACGCGAAATTCCAGCGCATCGACGTTGTGCGTGTAAAGGTGGAAGGTCGGCTCTTCGCCGGGGGCGAAGGATTTGCTGGTGCTCAGATTGAAAGAGACTACAGGTCCCTCAGCGAACGCGGCGGCGCAGGAGGCTACCGCCGAGAGCACGAGCACGACCGCCAGCCGGACACCGAACAGCCTCATCGAAGATCCTCTCGGAGAATATTCCAACGATACACTCCAAGGAAATTGCTGTTCTGTGGAATTGGTCGCCAACGACTGTCTGGGTGATGGGTCAGATCAGCGAGCGCCACTCGCCTTACCTCGCCTGGCCCGGTGGCCGTCGGACCTGTGTGGTACACAGCCCAGTCGTGAGCTCTTCCGGTGAGGATCATGGAGTGGAAGGGGGAGTTTTGCTCGAGTTGTCTGTAAAAGAGAAGGTCGCCTGGACGGGCGGCAGCCACGTTGCGGGTGAGAAAGAATGTATTTCTCTGCCAAAGCGTCTTCGCGTCGGCAAACTGCGCGTAGCTTCCATTGCCCGCGTCCCCAACTTGATAGCTTCCCGCGCGAGCGCGAAAGAGGTTTGCCCCGAGCGGTGTAAGCGGATAAGCATACTGCTCGACTGAGGGCAGCGGGGGGAGCGACTCCAGAGGCATCATCGACTGCCAAGTTTCGTCGTGCGCGTGCAGTGCGCCACGATAACACCAGCGCAAAAGCGCTGCACAGTCGTTGATTTCCTTCGGCAGCCGTTTAGGGGGGAGTGCCGATGCGGTATCCGCCAGCGCCGTAAACCAGCTTCGGAAAGCCGCACGGTCCTCTGCTGTATGCAAACGCAGAAAGTCCGGTGTGCCATCCCCGAAGCGGTCGCTTGCGTCGTCAACAAAATGGATAAGCACCGTGGTGCGAGTATTGTGGTACCCGAGAATGAGCCGACTCACCCCAGGGTTCACCGGCGAAAACACAACGGCAACATCTGAGCCGCTCCTTCCCTCGACGATCCGCGACCGCACTCCCTCCGCCTTAACGTCCTCCGCGGCCGGCGCCCTCCCGCCACCCGCGAGGCGTAATTCGACTGCATGATGCAGGGCGCCGTCAGCAGGTAATGTTATCTCGTTCGCGGAAGCGACCAAGCGCTGCTGCTTGCTATGCCGCCACCAGATGGCCGACAGCACGGCGAAAAGTAGCAGCGCGGGAACGACAGTTCGCTTCACACCATGAGTTTATCCATCGAGCGAGGTGGCGCTTTGCAGCCGCATGCTTAAGGCGCCCGAATGTCTATCAGCTCCAGATTCTTCCCAGGGCAGGACGTGTTTGCATGAACTCGGCCCATCTTATGACCCGGTCAGACCGACATAGCGATTTGGAAAAGGGCCGGCGTCGCCGATTCTTCGGCCTTCCCACCTAGAACATCCCAAGTTCCTTAGCAGACAGCGTGGAGTCTGGAAAACCTTGCACGACCAATACGCGACCATCACTGTAGGTTCTCATGTTATTGAAAATATGATATTTAGTCAGAATGCATAGAAGCCTTCTGAACGGGAAGCTTCTGTTTAGGTCCTTGTAAGTTGCTGATTTAAATGGTGGCCAGGGACGGGATTGAACCGACGCCGCGGCCTTTTCAGGGCCGCCAGGAAGCTAACGAAGTGGTCTGGAATCAGCGGATATCATTGAGACAA
>JANXQR010000589.1 GCA_025353435.1 Acidobacteriota bacterium
AACCCGGGATGGAAGCCGTGGCGCGGTCATTGCATACGCCGATCCGCGAGCGTACACGGACCGTCTCAACCAACTGTTCACTCCGACTGGTTGGACCCGGACCTACGAGGTTTCTACGATATCGGCCGTCACGCGCATGAAGAAAGACAAACTCATCCAGACGGGTAAAGTTCTGGTGACATGCACGCTCACGATTACTGGATTGGGTTGCCATGCCGGCAGTGGTGAGGACTGGGCAGATGAGGCAAATGCCATGACAACGGCGGAAGCGCAAGCGTTCAAACGGGCCGCCAGTTGTTACGGCCTGGGGCGTTACCTTTACAACCTCGCCGAGATGTGGGTCCCGCTCAATGAGCACCGGCAGCCATTCGAATTCCCGTCCCTCCCGCCATGGGCGCTGCCCAAAGCGGGTGCCCGAGGCAAGAGCCATCCCGCATCCGGCCCGCACCCCGCGGCAGTCCAACGGGGGCCCATCGATCAGAAAATCACGGGCAAGATCGAAGGCTTTCGGCGCATTCTCGGCGATCCAATTTACGGAGAGATATTGTGGCGTGTCGCGCGAACGCAGAAGGCGAACGCCATCCCCAACGCGCAGCTGCAGACGAATGTCGCGGAGGCGATGGAACGTGCCGCACGGGGAATCCGCAAGGCGCACTCTTTGGCCGAGTCGATCGGCGATACGCAATTCGTCTCCGTGCTTGATCAGCTGCACATCGGGTCGATGACAACAATCCGTAATCTCGAAGCACTCAAGCATCTGGTTTCGGAACTCGAAGGACTGGCCGGGCAACCTGCCGCCTGAACGTCGAGAAGTCGTGCATTACCTCTGCCCACTTGTACGGAGGCGTGTGACGCACGGTGCAGATGATTCGTCGCGCTCCGGAACCTGTCTCGGCTACTTCCCGGCGGGCTGTCAGCCTCGATAACTGCAAAACGTCGCATACGGAGCAACTCCTCCGATTGACAGATGAGTTGCTGCGCCAAAGGAGCTTTGAATGGGAGCTGAAAACGAACGTAACCCAACATTCGTTGAATGGGTCCTGACTCTGCTTGAAGAACGCTTTCCGTGGTTGGGTTCAAGGCAAGATGAGCCCGTCGGCGGCGCGGACACGGTCGATGAACTTGCCGACCTGTACAAGTCGTTGATCGAGCAACGCGACAAGGGGAGTCGCGAAAACGGTGGGCAGCAAGCGTGACCGGCATCGGCAGACACCTGGAGGATCTATGTGCAATGTACGGATGATTCGAACGGAGCCCGGCCTTGTATCGATTCCCCTGGAGAAGGCCGTCTATTGTGAGAACTGCACGATGGTCTCCTCTTCGGCCCGGCGGCGGTGCGGTCTCTGTGGGTCGGAGCAGATCGTTCGATTGGCTCCCCTAATCCCAGAGCCGTGGGACCCAGGTCCGATGCCAGCTCTTGCCGCGGCCGCATAGCGGACGAAGGGCTTCGAGTCTCAATTTGATAGTTGGCGATTGTGCATCGAATGAACCTTCGCAAACGTGGACTACGACCCTATTCTGTTCTCAGCGTTTGCATTGGATCGACCGATGCGGCACGACGGGCAGGAAGCAAGCAGGCCAAGGTTCCTATTATAAGCAGTACGCAGACCGCTCCCGTAGTCAGAGCAGGATCGTATGGGCTCACTTGGAAAAGAAGACTTCTCACCAGACGCATGGATGCAAACGCAAGTCCTATACCCCCAACCGCGCCCACTGCAACTGGTAACAACCCATCCCAGAGCACCAGCCGGTATGCGGTTGCACGTCGCGCTCCAAGCGCCATTCGTAATCCGATCTCACGATTGCGCTGTACAACCGAATACGTGATCACACCATAGACCCCCAGCCCGGCTAGGAACAGCGCGCTTGCAGCGAATACAAGCAATAGGTACATCTCGAAACGCTGATTCGCGACGGAATCCGTAATGACCCCAGCCAATGCGCGCACTTCCGGGACGGGCACTGTGCCATCGACGCTCCAGATCGTCTCTCGAATCGCACGCGCCATTTCAGAAGGTTCCTGCCGGGTTCGAACCATGAGTCCCGCTGTACCTTCCGTGCGATACCAGTACGGAACGTAGATCAACATCGGATCGGGCTTTGCCAACGAAACGGTGCGCGCATCCCTCACGATGCCGATTACAGTGAATGGTTTCTCTTTAGCTGGGTTTCCCAAATTGAATTGCCGCCCAATTGGGTTTCTGCCAGGCCACAGAGTCTTCGCTGTCTTCTCCGAGATCAGAGCCTGATTCTTGCCCCATTCGTCCTGACTAAAAATGCGCCCTGCAACCAGCCCCAGATGGATTGAGGAGAAATAATCGGGGCTGACCCACCGAACGTTCTCAATTGGAAGCTGCGTATCGGGACGACTGTCCCCTTGAACCCGCGCCATATCGCCCCAGTCGTCCGCTTCGAGTGGAAAGCCACTCGCAAAAGCTGCCTGTTCCACGCCAGGCAAGCGATCGACGCGATCGAGGACTGTTTTGTAAAAGGTCGCACGGTGCTGGTCGTCTTCATATGATTTCCCCGGCAACTCGACAGTAGCCGTGATGGTGCGCTCTGTGGTGAATCCTCGATCTACGGACATCAACCTTACGAGGCTTGTTGTCAACAGTCCGGTCATCAACACTAACGCGACGCTCACCGCTACTTCAATTCCCACAAGAGCGCGCCGCGCCCGACGGTTTCCCCGCGATTCTCCGGCGAGACGCGACTCACTATGTAAAACCTCGAATGGGGCTGTACGCGAGATCATAAATGCGGGCACGGCTCCTGCCAGAAGGCTCGCGATCACAGCCAGAATCAGCGCGCACCCCGCTCCCATCCAATCGACATGCAGAGGACCGCGAAAATCAAGTGCTGGCGGCAGGTATCGTTGCATGGCTGGGACCACCCCAGAGGCCAAAAGAATGCCTAACCCACCTCCAGCTACGGCCAGTACGACGATTTCGCGGATCGCCATGCGGACCATCTCGGCGCGACTAGCGCCTAAAGCCGCGGCTACTGCCATCTGCTGTCTCCGCCCGACTGCGCGTGCCAACAGGAGATTCGTTACGTTGACGCAACCCACCAGCAGCAGGCATGCGGCTGCCGCCAGCAAGATTACGAGCGGTTTTCGGTTGTTCCCGACAAGAGTATCTTGGAGCGGCGTGAGGGCCGCCGAGAGCGTAGCCTTCTCATTCGCCGGCAGACTTTCGCCGATGGTATATTGCAGAGCATCGAGATCGCCAGTGGCGGCAGTAATCGATACCCCTTGGTTTAGCCGCCCAATTCCAAAATAATTCAGATCGCCCATCTGTTCGGCTAGCCGTTCCTTAGAGAAGGCCAGTGGCGCAATTACCTCAACGGGCCGGGATCGATCGGTTTCGCCAATAGTCGCTGACCATTGCAGCGAAGGCACATGGAACGAGCGCGGCATGACGCCAACGATGGTGTAAGGGGCACCATCTAGCCGAATCGTCTTGCCTAGAACTCCCGGGTTCGCGTTGAAGTGTTGGCGCCAGAGGTCGTACATCAGGACTGCTACATGCTCGTTAATTTTTTGTCCTTCGCTAACCGTGTACGGCCGTCCTAACGTGGGCTGGACTCGAAGCACCGAAAAGATCCCAGGCGTGGCCCACATCACCTCCACCTGCTGTGGACGGTCACCGCTACCAAGCGGTACAGGAAATTGTTGCAAAAGCGCCATTGAGTCGAAGCTGCGGCTGTGGCGCTGCCAGAAGGTGAAGTGATTGGCGCTCACAGGCAGAGTCGGATAGATATTGCTCCATTCAGCAACCTTCTCTTCGACGGTTACAAGCCGGTCCGCCTCGGTAAAAGGTAGCGGACGCAGCATGACATCGTAAACCAGTGTAGAGATTGCGGTGGTCGCACCGATACCGAGAGCAAGCGTCATCACCGCAACTGCAGCGAATCCAGGTGACCTTAGCAACTGCCGCAAGGCATAACGAATATCCTGCGACACGCGCTCGAAAGTCGCCCAACCCCAAGCTTCGTGGGCATGCTCACGAATTAGCGTCGTATTGCCAAGTGCCTGCCGCGCTGCATAACGGGCTGCTTCTGGCGGTAAGCCATTTTCGCGCTGCTCTTCTTCTTCTAGTTCAAGGTCGGAACGTAGCTCCCGCTCAAGGTCCGCATCTCGCCTCCTGATTTGCCACCATCGCATATCAGCTCTCCTCAGCGGCGGGCCACATCACGCGCGCCACCGCTTCTGTCATCTGCTTCCACTGCGATTCTTCGACCACAAGCTGCTTCCGGCCCTTTTCCGTGAGCCGGTAGTACTTGAATTCCCGGTTGCGATCGGGGGCTGTCTCCCATCTAGAGACGATCCACCCCTTCCGTTCCAAACGGTGAAGCGCAGGATAAAGCGAGCCGTGCTGCATCTGGAGGAAGTCATCGGTGCTGCGCTGAATATGCTTGCCGATCTGGTGCCCGTGCGCAGGTCCATAGAGAAGCGTGCGCAAGATGAGCATATCCAGCGTCCCCAAGAGGAGGTTCGCACGCTGTCGTTTCTCATTAGCCATGGTCGACCCTCTACCCCAATTACGAAAGCGATGGTAGACCGTCGGCTATCGCTTTTCAAGAACTGCAGTAGACGCGGATTGTCAGCTGATGACTTCAGGCCAAAGCGCTCGTCCAGATCAGAAACTGAAAAGCTCTCATCTAGCCCATCTTTAAGAATTCCATCCTACGAGGTGAGGTCAATCCATGCGGAATGTCGCGCGCCTGAAAATGGGCTACTATCCATTACCCGAGACCGAAGGAGTGAAGCTTCGCTCTCTGTTCTCCTTCACTGGGCCGGCTTCAGTGATCGATCCCTGCGTAGGACAAGGAACTGCGCTGCATCTCGTCACCAGCGACGCAGAGGTTCGGCGCTATGGCGTCGAACTCGACGCCGAACGCGCGCGGATCGCGAGCGCCAACGGCATCGAGACTATCCAGGGGAATGCCTTTGACGCTATTGCACGTCCCGAATCCTTCTCGCTGCTGTATCTGAATCCTCCGTATGACTCCGAGATCGGCTCCATCGCCAATCGCCGCATGGAGGCAGTGTTTCTGGAGCACACCTATCGCTGGCTCGCAATGGAAGGCGTTCTGATCCTGGTGATTCCTTTCGAGCGATTGCACGACTGCACCGGAATCCTGAGTTCCCACTTCGCCAGTCTCGCCGTCTTTC
>JANXQR010000591.1 GCA_025353435.1 Acidobacteriota bacterium
CTTGAAACTTTGACGGTGCCGCCCGACCCGGTGACAGTCTGCTGATCGAGTGCGTAATCGACCCAATCAGAGGCGGCGGTTGTCCGCGCGTTCATGGAATTGATTGCGCCGTTCATGGCGCTATGGAACTGCGACTCCTGCTGGGCCTCGAAGGCTTCGTGATTTCGTGCCATGGTGTCTCGAAACTCCTCGTACTGGGCGCGGAGCATGTGTTCCTGGCGCGCTTCATCTGCCATCAGATTCTTCATTCTGATGGCATCTTCTTCGTTCTGGCGCTGCATGTAGGCTTGTTTCCACTGCGGATCGCCGGTGGGCTTGGTGAGGTCGTGGGCGTCGACAAGCGCAACGAGCGCGTCGAGCTTCCCTTTAGGCGCGCGCAGAATGTCGACGTGTGCATCGCAGCCGCCGCCGTTGTATGGCCCGGCCACGTTGTTGACGCGGCATCCGAGCCACACGCGCACACGCTCTTCGATAACGAACGATCCATTGACCGTCTCAACGCGTAGGGCGGCGGTGTCAACGCTGGCGTGAAACCCGGGATTGTGGTTGACCGAATTGATGGCAGTGGCGACACTTTCAACCCGCTCGCGATAAGGCTGCGCGATGCTCATGGGCCCGACCCGGTGCACGCCGCCGGGAATCAACTCGATGAAATGGTTGAGGAATTCCGCAGCGGACATCGCGCTCTTGAGAGGGAGGCAGCCGGCGATGGGGTTCATTTTGAGGTTGGGGTGAAAGCTCCAATTGAACGCGGGAAGCAGGCGGATTTCGGTGAGGCCATCGCGCGAGTAGGCGCGGAAGGTCGGAAAAGAATTTGGATAACACTCGGGACCGCGCACCACTGTGCCCTGGAACTGCCAGCCTGCGGGGATGTTGACCGTAAAGGCCTTCATGCCTCCAAAGCTTGGATCCGAAATGGCTCCTGTACTCAGAGCCTGGGCGCTGGAGAGCGTGGCGAGGCAGGCGGATCCAGAAATGATCAGCGCAAGGAAGCAGGATTTGCGAAACGCGGTGTGAAGGTTCATACGATTTCTCCGATTAAGGTTGGATCACTTCTCATGCGCGAAGTTCCCGTGTCCACACTGCGATACCTTGCTACGCCGCCGAGGTCCACGGGCGAAGGCGCACTGCAAGCCAAATGAATACGACAAGAATGACAACCGCCAAAGTCATGGCGGCGAGGAACAGGGATTTGTATTGGGGATGCTGGATGTAGAGGATCAGGGCGGGCATGGCGATGAGGTACTCGAGCACCACGAAACCGACGACAAACCCGGTTTTGCGCCAGTTGAGCTTTCCCCTTTGAGCGGCGTCGCGAAGGACGAAGATGTCCCATGCGACTTTGAGCATTTCCCACATGATTGCTCCAGGGGCGGCTGTAAACAACGCGGCAACAGGATGTCGTCGATGTGCTGTGAGCTTAGGGTTGGAAATGGGGCGTGTCAATGCTCCAGGGCAATCGGTGGAGCGGAAGACCATGTCATTCCCAGCGAAAGACTTTTGCCGACAGTGCTGTGCACAGGAGGAAGACCACGGCCAATGCGGCTACGTCGCTTGTGTGGGCGGGCCAGCTGTCGCCGTTCCAGATGCCCTGGAGGAGGCGCACGCAGTAAGTGAACGGCAGGAAACGCGCCACTGTGTGCAGAACGGGCGGAAACGATTCGATGGGGATGAAGAGTCCGGAGACGGCGATCATGGGATACAAAATGACGGCGCCGATGGGCTGCGCGAAACGTGCGGTGGGCACGATGCTGGCGATGAGAAAGCCGATGGACAGGATGCTCCATGTGCTGATGAGCAGGGCGATAGCGAAGGAGAACCACGGAACATGCGCGCCGAGGGGATAGTAGCGCTTGCCGGCGAGGAACATGAGTCCGAGGCTTGCGGCGGTGAGCATGAGTTTGACGATGACGTGGGCGGTGAGGATGGTTTGGGGGCGGAGCGGGGTGGCGCGAAGCCGCTTGAGGATGCCGCCTTCGCGGTAGATGGAGATGATGGTGACGAGCGAAAGTACGGCGCTGATGGCGATGAGAAGCGAGACGAGAACCGGAATTCCGGAACGAGAGAAGCTGCTGAAGGCAAGTGACGGGGGCGCGGCTTTGGGGTTGACGAGGCGACCCATCACCATGAAAACGAGGACCGGAAAGCCGATGGTGCCGAATGCGCCCAGCGGCTCGCGCAGAAAGACTTTGGTCTCGATCCACGTTAATTTCAAGAGGCCGCGCATGATCATTGTGCGTTCCTAATCTCCCACCCAATTGGGTGTCGTCGCTTCCCACCCTTGCGCCAGAAGAAAGGCGCAAAGATGGGGCACGGGGCGCTTGTTTCTCTTCATTCGCGAATGGAGCGACCGGTGAGCTTGAGAAAGACGTCCTCAAGGTTGGGGAGGATGGTGCGGAAATCCGTAACGCGAATGCGGTTTTCCGAGAGGCAATGAATGACTTCGGTGACCAGGTCGTCGCCGCGGCCGCAGATGGTGAATTGCTTGTTGGCGCAGGTGACGGACTCAACTCCGGGAATAGTGCGGAAGCGCTCAGCGGCGGTGGAGTCGTCGGTGTCAAGAACGACGGTGCGCTCGGGGCAGTACTTGTCGACGAGCCGCTGAGGCGTGTCGATGTCGATGATGCGGCCGTGCTCCATGATGGCGACGCGGTCGCAGAGGCGCTCGGTTTCTTCCATTAAATGAGTTGTCAAGAAGACGGTCTTGCCGCGATCGCGGATGCCGCGTACGAGGTCCCAGATGGCGTGGCGCGACTGTGGGTCGAGGCCGGTGGTGAGCTCGTCGAGGAAGACGACCTCGGGATCATTGATCAATGCCAGGGCGATGAAGAGGCGCTGTTTCTGGCCTCCGGAGAGGTTCATGAACCAGGCGCTGCGCTTTTCAGTGAGGCCGAGTTGCTCCAGCAGGCGATCGCAGTCAGTTGATTTTTTGCGGTAGAGCGAGGCCCAGAGGTCGACTGCCTCCCAAACTTTGATTCGCTTTTGCAATTGCGCCTGCTGGAGTTGAACACCGATGCGGTCCTGGAGTTTGTAGGCCTGACGAAACGGGTCGAGGCCGAGAACGGAAATACTGCCGCGGTCGGGCTTGCGCAGGCCTTCGATGCACTCCATTGTGGTGGTTTTTCCGGCACCGTTGGGACCGATGAGTCCGAAGATTTCGCCTTGACGGACCTCGAATGATGCCTCAGCGACGGCCACCGTGTCGCCATAGGTTTTGCGGACGCCGGACACTTCTATGACTGGCCGCACGAGGTTTTGAGAAGTTGTCAATTCTTGAGGACCTGAACCGAAGTGTATAGGACGGACTGGTGCAA
>JANXQR010000601.1 GCA_025353435.1 Acidobacteriota bacterium
AGGCCACGCGGAAAGAAGTATCCGCCTAACCCGATTCCAATTCCGCCAATTGCCGGCCACCACATCCAGTGAATCCGAAGATGGCCGCAGATGTGCTCAAACGCGTCTTCGAAGCCATACATCAACCTGCTCAAGCCAGCCGACGCAAAGCCGACCAGGATTCCCAAGGGACCGGCTACGATCAGCGCCTGACTCAAGGGAATCGAAGAGTGCAGTTCTACTGGGAATAGCGGCCCGGCTCCAAGCCAGCTGATGCGCAGGGCACCGGCCATCACACTTGCCACCGCAACTGGTACCAGTGAGCGCGGCCGCCACTCGAACAGCAGCAGTTCCACCGCGAGAAGGATTGCTGCGAGCGGGGCAGCAAAAGTTGCCGACATTCCCGCAGCAGCGCCTGCTACCAGCAACGTCGTCCGTTCGGCGTCCGTCAGTTTGAGCCACTGTGCAACCAGCGAGCCAAAGGCTCCGCCGGTCATGATAATCGGCCCTTCGGCGCCGAACGGGCCTCCTGAGCCGATGGCGATTGCCGCGGAAAGAGGTTTGAGGAGCGCCACCTTTGGATCTACACGCGCGCCACGCAGAAGAATCGCTTCAATGGCCTCCGGAATTCCGTGCCCGCGAATTTTGTCTGACCCATAGTGCGCCATCAGCCCTACGAGCAGTCCACCAACGACCGGAACCACCGGCATCAACCATCGAGACAGCGGTGATCCGGCAGGCCCAACCATCTCCAAACTCAGCCGATGATAGTAGAAGACATTCGTCGCAATCGCGATTGCTCGAAGCAAGAGCACGGCCAAAGCTGCCGCGCCGGTCCCGATCACAAGCGCGACGCCGGACAGCATCCAAACGCGGCGATCTACAGTAAAATCGCGCAGTGCAGAGGGCCTGGACTTCATTGAATCCCCGCGCCGGATCCGGCTTCCGCATGTTCGCTTATGAGCTTCAAAGCTTGCGCCAATCGAGGTCCGAGTTCGTTCAACTCCTGCGCATGGCTTGCTGTCAGCCGGCCCAGCACATTCTTGCCTTTGCGGGTCACTTGCAAAATCGCTCGGCGCCTGTCCACCGAATCCTCCATTCGTGCGAGGAGACCTTCGCGCTCCGATCGATCGACGAGCTCAACCGCGCTGTTGTGCTTCAAGCCCAGGCGTTCGGCCGCGTACGCAATGGTGACAGCCGTACCCTTAGGAGCCGTCGCCACCTGCAAAAGAAGCTGATGTTGCTGTGGATGCAATCCTGCTTCCTGCGCAGCGCATTCGCTGAAATGCAAAAACCTGCGTAGCTCGAATCGAAATTCAGCCAATGCCGCAAGAAGAGAGCCCGCGGCGACATTCGGTAATTGGGATTTCACATTTATATCGTGACACGATATATCTTGATACGCAAGCCTCCAGTTAACGAAGGGCAGAAGGAAAAGGTCTCCTTTCTTTAAGCGAAGTTTCGATCCAATCCGCTGATTCAAGGCCGCTTATGTCTGTTCCTTGGGTCCATAAAAAGGCCGTCGGCGGCTCAATACCGTCAATTGCCACCAATTAATGAATACTTAGGGTAGATCAAAGAAAGCCAAGAAAAACACCTCTGGCTAGCTTTCAACAATGCTCCATCGTCGAGAAATGGCGGAGCACACTTTGCCTCCCACCCTGGCGTCCGAGATCGCTCCATCAATCACGCCAACCCGTTCCGGATAAATTCCCGCAACGAGCGCAAAGTCTTTTGAATCAAACAAGGGTATACATAGTATGCACATGTTCGTTGGCGGCGTATCGACGGTCGGCGCGGCGCGACAGCTTGTGCCGGCAAACGGGTCAGGTTGCCGAACGAGGCATTCCGAGAGGGTGGGATCGGAGTTGAATGGTCATTCGTGAGGTCATTGCGGGAACATGGAAATCATGTGCTCGAAAGGGGCGGTGGCATTGGATTCGCTTTGCGGTCCTGATGGCGGTCGGTTGGTTTGCAGGTCAAGCGCTCAAGGATAGCCCGTACCTGACGGACCTGCGCTACTGGGTCTATCGACATCAGATTGAACTTTCCAATCACGGTCCTGTCTATCCCCGGCGGACCGTCCTGGTGGTTCTGGACGACGGGGACTTCTGGGGCGCGGATTTTGCAGGTCGCAGTCCACTCAAGCGCGCGGAGCTGGCGTGGATCCTCGACCGGCTGCGCGAGGCGGGCGCGAATACCGTTGCCTTGGACGTGGATTTGCGTGCTCCTCACCGCACGGAACCTGGTTTCGAATTCCCCGACTACCAGGAGGAAGACGCTGCCCTGCTGGCCGCCGTGGGTAGAATGTGCGATGCCGGAAGGAACGTTGTCCTGGGCACATCGGTTTTGTTGGACGGAGACGACTACGTCGAGGCACCATCGCTCTTCACACCGGTTCGAGCAAACTATCCCTGCCTTCGCGCCGGATATCTTCAGCTTCCCTACGATCTGCGCCTGGTTCCTGGTCAGCTGGATTTGCGCGGGGGCAGGAAACTCGATTCCCTTTCACTGGAGGTTGTCTCCCTAATCAACCCGACGGCATACAGGCTGGCAGTTTCGAATGAGGACCGCGGATTTCGTTTCGCACGGTATCTGTCACAAGGCGATTACCAGTCTGCAGACGGCCGGCGCTATGTTTTCAATTGGCAGCAACTGAAAAGTGCGGATATCAACTCTGTCCGCCGGGACATCGCGGACAAGGTGGTGCTGATCGGCGGCCACTGGCGCGCAAATGCGCAAGGGCAGGGGCCCACGGTCGACACACTCCATTCACCGGTTGGACCGTTGCCGGGTGTCTTTCTTCACGCCAACTATATTGAGGCGCTTGATGGCGAGCGGGGCACCTTTGCTCCCGTGTCTGACACAACGGCAGAAGTCATCGAATTCTCATTGGCGATTGCCCTGGCCTTTGTGGCAGCGCTGGAGATTCCCTCAGGTTGGAAATGGGGCGCGTTCTTTACAACTCTCTTGTTGAGTGTGATTCTTACCTATGTGCTGGCAAACCTCGGCATATTCCTCGATTTTCTGGTTCCCGTTCTCATTCTCATCGGGCACACTCTGGTTGAGGAGGTCATGGAGATGCGAACCGAGTTATACCACCTGAAACTTCAACGTAAGGGGGTCAACTCATGAAACGCCTGGCGTTTTGTGCAATTTCGCTCATCTGTTTGTGTTTCGTGGCTTGCCAGAAAAGTCACGAGCAGCTTTCGCCAACCGGCACCGTCTCGGCGACCACCACAGCCCAAACTTCGCCGGCCACCGCGCCTGCTCCCTCGGCTTCAAGCAGCGCTCCGGCAAGCCACAACAAGCCGCGTATTGACCCCGAAAGCACCGGAGGCGTTCGCGGGGCACAGATGGTGAAGTTTGTAGTTACCGCGGATACCAAGGCAGTTCAGGGAGCCACGGTGCATGTGGCGGCAACGGGCAGCCGCCTGAAGGACG
>JANXQR010000640.1 GCA_025353435.1 Acidobacteriota bacterium
GTTGAAAGACGAGTTACGCGTGCGCCTCACGGCTCTGGTCCCGCCCAAGACTGAGACCGTCCGCGTGGTACTCGAAACTGCGGATGGCGGCCGGATAGGTACCGCCGACTTCGACCGCAAGAGCATAGACGAGGCGCCGAACGCTCCTGCTTCGCCGAGGCCCGCCAATCCGTCCGGAGAGCGCTGACCTGCGCCTTTCAGGCCACGAGCGCTGTCAGTTTCCGCTTGCCGCAACAGCTGCCGATTTCTCAGCAATCCCCTTCATCTTCAAATAAACCGAGTTGGTCCATCCGAACCCGATTTCGTTGTGCTTGTAACCAGTCGCCACCTTCACATCTGCGTTGCGCGATACCACGTTGTACTTCTCGCGAATCGTGCCGTCCTCCGCAAATCCCTGGTCGATGGTCGCATCGAAGTGTTTCGCAATGCGCGCCGCCTCCTCGTGGAATCCCGACGACTCAAGCCCGGCCACGCCAATCCAGTTGGTCGGTGCCCAGCCAAACGGCTCATCCCACTGCAGCCCCGTGTTGGTGTTGCTCATCGACAGGCCGCCCGGCCGCTCGAACAGATTCAGTTTCTCCACCACTTGCTTCGCCTCTTCGCGCGTAGCCACGCTGGCCCACAACGGATAAAGAGAAGAGATGTACGCATAGGTGTTGGCGCGCCCGTGCGTGAAATCGTAATCGGCGAATACGCCTTCCTTCGCCCGCCACAGGTAACGATGAATCGCGGCATTTCGGGCCTGTGCGCGCCGGTCCCACTTCGCCGCATCCTTCGGCTTGCCCAGCACATGCGCAATGTGTTCCAGATCGCGCTCGTAGCGATAGAGCAGGCTGTTCAGGCACACAGGCGCAAAATGATGTGTCTCGCCTGAGAACGGTCCGAAGCGGTTGCTGGGATCAAATCCAGACTCCCGCATGGCGCGATCGGCAAGAAAGAAGTCCTTGCTCAGCCTGTACCCATCCGCCCATGCGCGCATGCAAACGAGGCCCGCCTCCACATCGCAGCTCGTCTGTTTCAGCCGCAGCGTCTCCGCTTTGTCAGGCCGCTCCGAGCCCTTCACCAAAAATCCATCGCCGCCCGAGTGTGGATGCGCCTCAAGCCACCGAATCACGTCGGGATAATACGTGCTGTCGTCGGCCATCTCTGGCACTGGCCCCTTGCCGTAGTCGAAGTAGCGCGCCAGCCCTGTGGTTCCGGCAAGATGTTCCGGGCGCTCCCACACAGAGTGATCCTTCAATGCCAGCGTGAACGCATGTTCCAGCCACTCCCGCGCCTCGGCGCGTCCCGCCGGTGTCTGCGGAAAGCTCGCCGGGTTTTCATACACTGCACGAATCATCGACGTAAGAAACGGCGGCTGCGAGCGCGTCAAATAGTAAGTACGGTTCGCATTCAAAACACCGCCATAGTTCTCAATCTCGAAGAGAAAATTGTCCACCATCCCCTTCGCCAGCGCCTCGCGATGATCGGCTTCCAGTCCCAGCAAGATGAAAAAGCTGTCCCAGCCGTACATCTCATTGAAGCGCCCGCCCGGCACCACGTAAGGTTCGGGCAGATAGAGCAGCCCCGCGTCCGGCAGCTCCTTCGGATCGATATCGCCCAGCTTCTCAACGTGCCGCGGAAGGCTCTCCACCTTCACGCCGCACTTCTCCGTGAGCGCCTTCACGCTCTCCGGTTCAGGCATGCCCGCAGGCAGATACAAAATAGGGTTGGCCGTGACCTTGATGTCCACCAGGGAGTGGCAATCGGTCATCGAACGTGTCAGCGTATCCCAGGCAGCGTGGATGTAGTTGAGCGTGGCTTCAGGACTTGGGGCTGCGGCCTGTGCCGTTTCCTGCGCGCTTGAGATGTGGATTGCGGCTACTGCAAATACAAACAAACGAAACAACTTCATTGAGTACTCCGCCGGGTTCCCGGTCGATGCACTGGAGTGTATCGCACCGCATGCGCAACCTGCCGCAGGATTTTTCCCATGCCTCGGGACACGCCGTGGGAACAGTTCTCCGCGCCCCGGTGTCTACACAAGCACAGTGGTTCTGAACGGGATGTGCGGTGGGCTTCAGGCCCCGCTCCCGCGCAAACTCCACCTCCCGTGCGGCGCGGCTGAAATCAAAAACCGGGAGGCACGCCATGTTTGAAGACTCCACCTTCGAATCCACAGGCAGAATTCGCACCCGCAGCCGCCGCTGGATGATCGCCACCTTCGCCCTCAACGGATCGGTTCTACTGGCGCTGATCGTGATTCCACTGATCTTTCCGGAAGCGCTACCGAAAAAATTGAGGGATATCCTTCTCACAGCCCCGCCACCTCCAGCGCAACACGCCCCGCCGCAACAACAACAGCCCCTGCACTCGGTTCGCATGGTTCCGCGGGACGAAACCATGACCGCTCCGGATTCAATCCCGAAGACGATCACCATGGTGGCCATCCGAGAGGTTCCGGCGCCGGGATGGGAGATTCCGGGTGCGGAACTTGGGGGAACGGGATCGGGCATCTCTGGATGTGATCCCTTCAATTGCGCAGCCACGCGGCCCGCGATTGCCGTGCGCCAGGTACCGCAAGGCCCGGCTCACATTTCCTCTGGGGTTGCCGCCGGTCTCCTGATTCAGAAGACAATTCCGAACTACCCGTCCATCGCAAAGGCTGCCGGGTCCCAGGGCACGGTTACGTTGCAGGCGGTCATTTCGAAGTCCGGCACCATCGAGAATCTCCGCGTCGTGACAGGCCCGGCGATGCTCCAGCAGGCAGCCATCGATGCCGTCAAGCAATGGCGCTATCGCCCCTACATGCTCGATGGTGAACCGGTTGAGGTCGAGACCACCATCAGCGTGATTTTCTCGCTCGGCCGCTGATCCTGACCGCGACCCGATTCAACAGATGGGCAGAGGCACACGCATCGAGCGAGACTGCGCGAGCCCTCTTCGCCGATTCGCAAACCAGCGGATCGGCGAAGGTCTCACACTCCCCCTTGTAGTTTTTCCCGCATGCCCTCATTCGTAGATGAAGGGCTGATCCAGTTCGCGCCCACCTGTAGCGCATCCGAGGTGCCATCGGCGACAATCGCTTCTGCCATGCGAAACCTCACGCGCCGCACCTTCCTCCAGTCAGCCTCCGCCGCTACACTAGCCTCCGCCGCCTCGCGCTCCTTCAGCGCCGCCTCGCGCCAACGCGTCTTCATTGGCTCGAATACGCCCGATGGCATTCTCGCCTATGACTGGGATCCGGCTACTGCGGAACTAGCCCCCGCGGGCATCGCCGCCAAGCTCAGCAATGTCGATTGGATCACCTACTCGCCGGATCGCAAGTTCATCTTCGCCGCGTCGGAGGTTGACTCGTTCAATGGCAAGCCCACCGGCGCAGTCGCAAGTTACGCGGTCGCCGGCGGCAAGCTCACGCAAGTCTCCGCGCAAAACTCCGCCGCCACCGGCACCTGCCACGTGGGTCTTGACCACACCGGCCGCGTGTTGCTCTCCGCCGACTACGGCGGCGGCTCCGCTGCAAGCTTCAAAGTCACTGGCGGCAATCTCAGTCCCGCCGTCTGGACCGCGCACTACACCGAGCACGGACCCAACAAAGACCGCCAGGAAGCCGCGCACGCGCACTTCGCGTCCTTCTCCCCCGACAACCGATTCGCCTACATCAACGACCTCGGCGGCGACTGCATTCACATCTACAACCTCAATGCCGCTACCGCGCAATTGACCCCCGCCGGCACCTATCGCTCCCAGGCGGGCTCAGGCCCGCGCACCCTCCACTTCCATCCCAACGGCGTCACTGCCTACTGTATGAACGAACTCAATTCGAGTGTCACCGTGCTCAAGTGGAGCAAAGCTGATGGCTCCCTCACGCCATTCACCACTATCGAACTCATGCCCGATGCCTCAAAGGACCTATCGACCGGATGCGATACGGTCATCTCGCGCGACGGCCGCTCCGTTTATTTTGCGAATCGTGGCGATGATTTTCTCTACAGCTGCAAGGCCGATCCGGCCACCGGCGCGCTCCAGTCTATGGGGAAGACCAGTTGCGGAGGCAAGACGCCGCGCAACTTCACCCTCGACCCCACTGAGAAATGGATGCTCGTTGCCAACCAGAATTCCAGCCAGTTGAGCGTTTTTGCCCGCGACCCGGCCACTGGCGTCCTCGCCGACAAAGGCAAGAGCTACGACTGCGCATCGCCCATGTGTATTTTGTTTGCCTGACCTGCCTGCCGGCTCAGTCCCGTTTACTCTTCTTCCGTCGCCTTGGTGAATCCGCCAAACAACAGCCCCGTCACTGCCGCCACCAACGGCCCCAGCAGCAGGTATCCGGTCGCGGTCAGCAGAGTCTGCACCAGCGCCTGGGTTGCTTCGGACCCGATCGCCAGACCTTGGTACTGCTTCCAGGGATCGTCGGTCTGTCCGGGGGCAAACGAGTAAAAAGACCCACCCAGCATCGCTCCGAATGCCATCAGGCAGCTCACCATTCCGCTCCACACGGCGCAAAGGGCGGCAAAACCTGACGAGAATCCCGCTCGCTTGCCCAGGATCCCCGCAACGCCCCACAGCAGAATCACCACTCCCATCAGGATGTATTGCAAACTGTGCGATTCCGTGGGATCGCCCGATCCGGGCCGCCCCGCCAGAATCACTGCTCCCGAGAGAAACAGGCCCGCCAACAGTCCTATCCACCCAGCGGTGAACAGGCGCTTCCTAGCATTGGGATCGCGGGCGCTTCCAATCCAAATTGAAATGCCGATGTACCCCACCAGGCCAACCGCGGGATCAACTCCTAGGGAACCTTCTCCAGGAAGCGCTGCAACCTGGTCCCAAGGCCATAGCCGATACCCCAGAAGCGCCAGATTCCCCAAAATCAGCAGAATCAAGGGAGTCCGAAAAATTGCCGGTCGCTTTTCACTTCCCATTCCCGATCCTTGCCTCTCCCCCGAGTGCTACCAATAAAGCTGTGTCTCAGCGCATCGTCCCTTCCAACCAGGATCCCCAATCCCGGCAGCCCGGCAAATGATTCGCCAGGAACGCAGCCCATTTGAAAAATGGGCGCGGAGAGAAATTCATTACAAATTTGCAGCAAGACACGCAACCGCATTTTTTCAGATAGGACTTCAGGCCGGATGAAAAAGAATGGGTTACAGCCATCAGTCTACTTGATTGGCGCGCCCCGGCCGACACCGCGAAGCAACAGGTTTCTTTTCGACAGATTACTTGGGAATGAGCTCGAAGCGCGCTCCGTGCATTTAACTATTACGCGCCCTGAAGCACCGCGGAAGCCATTTGCGCCTGGGGGAATTCGGCCGTCGAAGATTCGGCACTTTCCACCGCGATGCGGGTCAGCTCCCAAGCCGAACGGTCCTTCATCAGCCGCGACACCAGCGCCGTATGCATCGCGTGGCCGGCACGCTCCGCCACCACACGGCCCTCGATGCGCCGTCCTGCCAGCGCTAGATCCCCAATCAAGTCCAGCACCTTGTGCCGCACATACTCATCGGAGAAGCGGAGGGGTCCGTTCTCTGGCCCGTGCGCGCCCAGAATAATGGCATTCTCCGGCCCCGCACCCCGGATCAATCCCATGTCCCGCAGCCGCTGCTCATCGGCCTTATACCCAAAGGTCCGAGCCGGCGCTATGGTCGTCTGGTAGTCTTCCGCCGCAAGGTCAACGCTTGTACTCTGCTGGCCAATGGGAGCAGGGAAGTCGATTGTGTATTGAATGCGGTAGCCGGTGCCAGGGTACAAGCCGATGAACTTTTCACCGTCGCGGACTTCCACTGGCCGCAGCACGCGAATGTACTCCCGGCGTCGCCGCTGCTGCTTGATCCCCACGCTTAGAAACGCCTCCACATAAGGCAGCGCGCTGCCATCCAGAATCGGCAGTTCCAGGTTGTCCAACTCCACAATTACGTTGTCTACTCCCATCCCGATCAGCGCGGACAACAGATGTTCGGTCGTCGAGATCAGCACGCCCTGGCGCATCAAACTGGTGGCGTAACTCACCTTGGCCACGTTGCGGCCGTTGGCTGGGATTTCAAAATTGTCCAAATCGGTGCGCCGGAACACGATTCCCGATCCTGCTGGGGCGGGCAACAACCGCATCTTGACGGGTGCCCCCGAGTGGAGTCCTAAACCGGATACTTCCACCGGTGCGGCAATCGTCTGTTCCAGATGCGCGGACTGAGCCAAATACCGCTCCTAACTCTCCAGGACCATGGGGGCTTACCCCTAGGTTAGACGCATTTTCCATAATCCGGAGCGTGGTTGTTTGACCACACTTGCGTGTGGTAAGCCGCGCTTTTCGTGCGGTTTTCGAGTTTTCTTCGTCTTTATTTGTGACTTCCCATGTTTCCAGAAGCTTTAACCCCAATCACGACTGCTGGGCTGCCGATCCACGCTCCCGCGCTAAAATCGCTCCATCTCTGCTGTGTCGAGGCCCCGCGTGCCAACCACCACCACTTCCGAACCCTCCGTCCCCATGCGCGCACTCCTTGCCGGAGCCCGTCGGAAGGAAGCCGTACTGCTTCAACTCATTCAGGCCCTCGTCCGTGTCGAGTCCCCTTCTGACGACAAAACCGCCGTCGACGCCTGCGGCGTGCTGGTCATCGACCACGCCAAGGCCCTCGGCAGCCGTCTCAAAGTTCACCGGCAGCGCGCCTATGGTCATGTGATCGAAGCCCGCTTCGGCCCTCGGACTCGCGCAACAGGCCCCAAGCCAGTGCTTCTCCTCGGCCACATCGACACGGTATGGCCGCTCGGCACCCTCAAAACCATGCCCTGCCGCGTCGCTGACGGACGCCTCTGGGGCCCCGGAACCCTCGACATGAAAGCCGGCGTTTCCATGGCCTTCATCGCCGTTGAAATGCTCCTTGAAGCCGGCATGATCGATCGTGAAATCATTCTGCTGCTGAACAGCGATGAGGAAATAGGCAGCCCCGTCTCCCGCCCCATCACGGAGCGCCTCGCCTCCGAGTGCTCCGCGGTCTATGTCCTCGAACCCGCACAGGGCCTCGCTTACAAGACCGCGCGCAAAGGCACAGGCAACTGGCGCATCGAAGTAAAGGGCGTCGCGGCCCATGCCGGCGTCGACTTCGAGAAGGGAGCCAGCGCCCTCCGCGAACTGGCCCGCGTGATTGAAACTGTCAGTAGCTGGACCGACCTCGCGCGCGGCCTCACCGTCACGGTCGGTCTCGCCGGCGGCGGCTCCAAGACCAACGTAATTCCCGCCGAAGCCTGGGCCGAAGTCGACGTGCGCACCGCCCGCAAAGCTGACGGTCCCCGCATCGCCCGCAAATTTGCCGCCCTCAAGCCGGTGGATCGCCGCTGTTCCCTGGCAATAACCGGCGACATCAATCGCCCGCCCATGGAGCGCACTCGCGGCACCGTCGCCCTTTATCATCGCGCCCACACCCTGGCTGCCGAACTCGACCTCATCCTCGAAGAAGCCGCCACCGGTGGAGCCTCCGACGGCAACTTCACCTCGGCCCTCGGCATTCCCACCCTCGACGGTGTGGGTGCCGTTGGCGAAGGTGCACACGCCCGCCACGAGTCAATTCTGCTCGAGCATCTGGCTCCACGAACCGCGCTCCTCGCC
>JANXQR010000664.1 GCA_025353435.1 Acidobacteriota bacterium
CCCCAACGCGCGAAAAAATCCGTCGCTTACCCGCGCCCCAGGCACCGGAATTGCTCCATCCGGCTTCGCGAGCAGGTAGCCCGTGCCTGTGTATGCCTCCAAAGAAGTGAACGATCGGTTCAGCTGCTTCCAGTCCTCGTAATCTGCGCGCGAAAGATTCGAGCGCGGAAACATCGAGCCTCGTTCGGCCACGTCCATCAGCCTGTCGGGACTCACATATGGCAGCGGCTGCAGCAGCGCCGCGTCCACAAATCCAAAGATGGCCACGCTCACGCCCATCCCCAGCGCAAGGATCAGCACCGCCGTTACTCCAAATCCTGGACTCTTGCGCAACTGCCGCGCCGCAAACCGCACATCCTGCCACACTGTCTCCACGCGAAACCCCACCACTTCCTCGCTCTGCTCGCGCAGGCGTGTTGCATTTCCCAATTGCCGCATCGCCGCGTACCGCGCATCCTCCGGCTTCATGCCGTCACCCACAAAGTCCTTCTCCGCCTGCGCTCGATGAAACGCCATCTCCTCATCCAGTTCGCTTCGGAAACGCCCGCGCCCCAACAGCAACCAAAGCTTCCTGACACCCCGCACCATTGCGCCCATCACGCCTCCTGAACTCGCCACGAAGAAGTTGAAACAAGCGCCAATCACCCGCCCATTTTGTTGATGCCTCTGTGGGCACCTATTCCCAATTCCCTTAGTCCCTCAGTCCCTGTTCCCTGCCTATTTCACTCCGCCCGCAACGCACTCATCGGATCAGCCTGCGTCGCCCGGCGCGCCGGAATGTAGCATGCAAAGAACGCCACGCTCATCACAATCAACACCACTGCGGAATAGATCGCCGGATCTGTCGGACTCACATTGAACACCAGCGACTTCAATGTCCTTGCCAGCACCAGCGACGCAATCACGCCAATCGCCGTGCCGCCCGCAGCCAGCTTCACAGCCTGCACAATCACCAGCCGCAGCACGTTGCTCTGTTGCGCGCCCAGCGCCATGCGCAACCCAAACTCCGGCGTGCGCTGATTCACTGAATACGCAATCACGCCATACGTGCCAATCGCCGCCAGCACAATCGCCAACCCCGCAAACATCCCCACCAGCACAAACGCAAATCGCGGCGTTGAAATTGAAGCGCCCACAATCCGGTCCATCACCTTCACATCGGCCACCGCCAATGCGGGATCGAGTTGGTGGACCTGATTACGCAATCCATCGGCAAGCAGTTCCGCATTGCCGCTGGCGCGAATCACAACCGACATGTCCTGTTGCGCCGCAGACGCCTCCGGCCACCAGAACCCCGGCTCCGCTCCCGGACTGTTGGGCTGGTCCTTCACATCCCCAATCACGCCCACAATCGTCATCCAGTCTTTTTCCTTCGGAGTGTCCTCAAACGTCATGCGCTTTCCAACCGCCAATTCATGCGGCAAATATCGCTCCGCCATGGCGTGGTTGATAATCACCGTTCTCGGAGCACCTGGTTTATCGGCCGCCGTAAAGTATCGACCGGAAATCAGCGGGATCCCAAGCGCGCTGAAATAGCCGGGCGTCGCCATGTGATACCGCGCATGGAACTCCTCATGGAGCGCCGGCTTCTTGCCTTCAATGGTGAACCCGCCGGCATTCTCATCCCACCCCGTCCAGGGAAGATCACTGCCCGCGCCAGCGCTCTCCACCCCCGGAAGCGTCATCAGTCCGGCATCCAGCCGTTCGTAAAACCGCGCCACTTCCTCGTCCTTGCCATATTGCGCATGGGGCAGTGAGATGCTCGCCGTCAACACATGCTCCTGCCGAAATCCAGGATCGAGCCGCATCTCGTTCAACAAACTCTGCAGCATCAGGCCCGCGCCAATCAGCAACACGCACGCCAGGCTCACCTCCGAAACTACCAGCGCATTGCGCAACCGGCTCTGATGTCCGCTGCCCGTCGTGGTTCGCCCACCCTTCTGCAGCCCATTTTTTGGATCGATACGCGCAGCTTGCAACGCTGGTGCCACGCCGAACAGAATGCCAGTCACCGCGCTCACCATCATCGTGAACAACAGCACCGGCATACTCACATGAATATCCTGCGCGCGTGGAAAATCCGCGGGCAGCAATGAGACAATCGCCCTCACGCCGCCAAACGCTACAGTCAGTCCAAGCATTCCGCCTACAAACGAAATCAGCAGGCTCTCCGTCATCAACTGGCGAACCACACGCATGCGCGGAGCGCCCATCGCCAGCCGCACCGCCATTTCTCGCTGCCGTGCTGACGCCCTTGCCAGCAGCAGGTTCGCGGCGTTCGCGCACGCAATCAACAGCACCATCCCCACCGCGCCCAGCAGCACCAGCAGCATCCTGCGGCTCGCGCCAACAATCTCCGTGTATAGCGGGATCACGAGAACCTTCCACCCCGTGTCGTTGTTGGGATGCTCCCGTCCCAACTGCGTCATGATGGCGTTCATCTCCGCGCGCGCCTGGTCCGGGCTCACGTTACTCCTCAGCCGCCCTATCCCCTCAATGTAATGCGAACCGCGTTGATTCGAATCGCCCCCAAATGAGAACGGCCACCACACATCTACGTCCTCGCCATAGGCTACCGAGTGATACTCGTTGCCCGGATGCACCGTGCCGGCCGGCATTACCCCAATCACGGTGAATGGCTCCGTGTTCAGCGTGATCTTGCTTCCCACAATGCCGCGGTCCGCGCCAAACCGTGTGCGCCAAAGCCGGTCGCTCAGAATCACCTGGTGCCCGTTCCCTGGAATCTCCGCGGCAAAGTCGAATTCACGCCCAATCGCAGGCTGCAGCCCCAACACGCGAAAATAACCTGACGTCACGCCAAAGCCATTCAACCGCTCCGGCTCTCCAGCACCCGATAACTGCACATCGCCCCGCGTGAACGCGGCCATGGTTTCGAAGGAATGGTTGCGCGCTCTGAAATCACGAAAATCGAACGGGTTCAGTGGAAACTTCGGATAGCTCGAATTGGAAAGAAACACCCGCATCAGCCGGTCGGGCTGCGGATACGGCAAGCCCTTCAACAGCACGCCATCAATCACGCTGAAGATCGCACTGTTCGCGCCCACGCTCAATGCCAGCGTCAGCAGCATAACAATCGTGAACCCTGGATTGCCCCACAGCTGCCGGACCGCGTAACGAATGTCGTGCGCCACCGTCTCCATCGCGAATCCAATCACCTCGTGACTCTGCTCTTTCAGGCGAACCGTATTGCCAAAACTCCGCGCAGCCGCAGATCGCGCCGCCTCCGGCGTCATTCCGCTCGCTATAAGCTCCTTCGCCGTCTGCGCACGGTGAAAGTCCATCTCTTCATCCAGTTCGCTCCGGAACCGACCGCGTCCCAACAGCAACGACAGCTTCTTAGTCCAACGAGACATCGCGCCCATTTCGCCTCCAGGTTGGACAGGGCTTCAGCACAGACCCTAGTCCCTTAGTCCCTGCCTCTATCACTCACTTCTTAACGCATCCGCGGGACTCACCATCGCCGCTCTTCGCGCCGGCAGAAAACTCGCGACCAGCGCCGCGCAAGCCAGCACCAGAGCCACGCACACCACCGTTTGTGCATCCCAGGCCTTCACGCCAAACAGCAATTTGCGCATCATGAGCGCCGCACCAACAGCCGCACCCATCCCCGCCACCACGCCCACCGCAATCAATTGCCCCGCCTCGCGCAACACCATGCCGTACACGTTGCCGCGCGCCGCGCCTAGCGCCATGCGCACGCCAATTTCGCGCGTCCGCTGGCCCACTGAGTAAGCAATCACCCCATAAAGCCCCACCACGCCCAGCAGCAGCGCCATCCCCGCAAACCCACCCACCAACCATGCCGACGAGCGATGCAAATACGTCACCGGTGCATCGTGAATCTTTTCCTCCATCGTCATCGGTGCAAAAATCGCCATCCCCGCATCAATCGATTGCAGAGTCGACGCCAGCGCGGGCAGAATCGCGCGCTCATACTGCGCAGTCCGCACCACTACCACAAATCCCGAGTTCGGATTCTGCATGAACGGCAGATACATCGCGCCTCGCGGCTTCGCGTCCAGCTGCCCTTCCTGGATATCGTTGATCACGCCCACAACCAAAGTGCCCGTCTTTCCACCGTCCAGCGACATCTGCTTGCCCACCGGATCCTCACCGGGAAAATACTGCTTCGCCAGCGCCTCGTTCACAATAATGACCTTGGGCTTCGACGCATCTTCGTCCTCGTTGAAGTAGCGCCCACTCTTCAGCGTTGTCTTCAGCGTCGCCATATAACCCGCGCTCACCATGCGAATCGCCACTTCGTTGTGCTCGCCGTGATAGGGCCGCCCCATAATCTGGAAGCCAGTGGTCCAATCGGCATCTTCGATCGGTAGCTTCGTCGTCAGCCCAATCTGCTGCACGCCCGGCAATGCAGACAACCGTCCCACAACCTCGCGTGCAAGCGCCGCTCGCTGCTCATCCTTCTTGTATTTCTCCGGTGGAGCCTCCACGCGCAGCATCGCAATGTGATCCGCCTGCAATCCAAGATCGACATGAAGCAGCCGGTAAAAGCTCTTGCCCAGCAACCCCGCTCCCACCAGCAACACCATCGCCGTCGCCAGTTCCACCACCACAAGATTTGCGCCAAACCGCCGCCACACCAACCCCGCAGCACCACGGCCGCCCTGCGCCAGGCCATCGCGAATCTCCGTGAAGCGCAGCCGCGCCAGCGGTGTCAAAGCAAACAGCAAGCCAGCTCCCACCGCAAGCCCGCACGCGAACGCCACCATGTGCCAATTCAACCCAAGCCCGTTCAAAAACGGCATGCTCGCCAACATGTCTTTGGGAATCAGCGTAGCCAGCAGCCGCATCGATGCAAGCGCGCTCACCACTCCCAGCACGCACCCAATCGCAGCCAGCATCATGCCCTCGGTCATCAGTTGTCGCACCAGCCGCTGCGGCGAAGCCCCCAGCGCGCCCCGCACCGCCATCTCCCGCTTACGACTCTCTGCCCGCACCAGCAGCAGGCTCGCCACATTCAAGCTTGCAATCAGAAGCAGCAGCGCCGCTCCACAGAGCAACACCAGCAAAATCGGCTTGATGTCGCCCACAATCACTTCCGTCAACGGCAGCATGAACGCCGCCTGGTCGCGATTCGAATCCGGATATTGCTTCTCCAACTGTTTCGCCACCGCCGCAATGTCGGCCATCGCCACGTCGAACGTCACGCCGTCCTTCAGCCGCGCAATGCCAAATAGCCCGTGGCAGCCGCGGCAACTCTCCGGCTTTTGAATCCCCCAGAAATCCGCGGGCTCCGCCGGCGCAAAATGAAACTCGCGCGGCAACACGCCAATGATCGTGTAGGTTTCGTTGTCCAGCGTCACCGTCTGCCCCAGCGCATCCGCCCGTCCGCCGTAGCGCTTTTGCCACGCCCCATAACTCAGCAACACCGTGCGCGCCGGCCCAGCCGCATCCTCGCCATCGTAAAAGTCGCGCCCCAGCATCGGCGTCACGCCCAGCGTGCGCAGAAACCCCGCGCTTACATGCGCCCCATCGGCCGGCTTCAGGCCCTGCGCCGTCTTCTGCATGAACCCGTACGGCGCAAACACATCCAGCGAACTGAATGTCTTGTTCATCCGCTTCCAATCCTGATAGTCGGGATAGGAAAGATGGAACCGCGGCCCCAGCGGAATGCTCTCGAACAACTGCACCAGCCGCGGTGAATCCTTATAAGGCAGCGGCTTGATCAGCGCCGCATCCACAAACGCAAAAATCGCCACGCTCGTCGCAATGCCCAATGAAAGAATCACCACCGCGGTCGCCGCAAACCCCGGGCTCTTGCGCATCTGCCTCAGCGAGAAACGCACATCCTGCACAACCGTCTCAACTCGGAATCCCACTGTTTCCTCGCTTCGTTCCCGCAGCCGCGTTGAATTGCCAAGTTGCCGCATCGCCGCATAGCGCGCCTCTTCCGGCTTCATTCCGCCCGCAGCCAAATCCTTCTCCATCTGCGCGCGATGAAACGCCATCTCTTCATCCAATTCGCTGCGGAACCGCTCCCGTCCCAACAGCAACGAGACCTTCTTCACCCAACGAGACATCGCGCCCATTCCGCCTCCAGGTATTTCAGAGCTGATATTTCAGAGCTGGTAGGTCAGGGCTTCAGCCCTGACAATTCCGCGCCCAAATCCGGGATTGCCTTGGCCCCTGAGGTCTGACTTCACCCTCAAATCGCCTCTCACCCGACGCTCTGGTCCTTGTTTTTCTGCCCACTGTTCACTGATCACTGATCACTGTCTTACCCCTCCGCCAAAACTCTCCCAATCGCCGCAATCATCTGTTCAAACTGCG
>JANXQR010000665.1 GCA_025353435.1 Acidobacteriota bacterium
CTAACGATCGTCAAAGCCACACGCAGCCGCTATGACGGCAAGACCCGCAACCCATGGAATGAATACGAATGCGGCAACTACTACGCCCGCGCCATGTCAAGCTATGCCCTACTCGGCGCTCTTACGGGCTTTCGCTACTCAGCCGTCGAAAGGACCCTCTGGTTCGGACCACGTCTGACCGTCAGACCATTCAAGAGTTTCTTTTGCTCCGCAACTGCATTTGGCACCATTGAACTCAGCCCTGACACCTTGAAGCTTCACATAATCGAAGGCGAACTGACCATCGAGAAGTTAGTACTTCACGATCGCGATACCGAGAAAGCGTTCGAATGGAAGATAACAGCCAAGCAGGGCGTGACAGCAACCAGGTCAATCGTTATTTAACCAACCACGAAGGTTCGCAATCGATGATGCTCTAATCTCCATCCTTGCAGTCATCCGCACACTCAAGCATCTAGCCCAAGTTCGAACACGGAGGATTGAATGACTAAGTCACTGCATGTTATGAGACTACCTGTCTCATTTCCTTTGGTCGTGATCCGACTGATCGTGGCGGGAGCCGCTCTGATGTTGACTATCCCATTCGCTTCGACACACGCACAGGGCGTGAACACCGACGCAGGAACATTACACTCGTCTCTACGCGCTCAACTCGTCGGAAGCTGGCGCCTCGTCTCTCGTGAGAGCCGACGAGAAAATGGCGAAGTTGAGGCCGATGCCGGGCTCTCCACGCTCCCGCTTGGAGTGCTGATCTACGACCAATCAGGGCACGTTGCTGCGCAGCTCTCACGCCGCAACCGAACCGTCAACCTGTTCAATAGCGAGTGCTCAGCAGCGGCCGAATTGAAGGGAACGCCCGATACTGCGCAGACCGTACTCGGCTACGACGCGTACTTCGGCACCTACACACTCAATGAAAAGGATGGCATTGTTACGCACCATCTTGAAGCAGCGGTCTGGCCGGGAGATATCGGCAAGTCGATTGACCGCCACTTCACGATTTCCGGCGACCAACTGACAATCACGTTTAATACCACGACAAAAGACGGTGTCAAGGTAACGCGCACGCTTATCTGGGAGCGATGGAAGTAGGCGGCGAACACAAAGCATTATCAGGCGCACCGTCAACACGCACTCCTTCAGGCCTCCAGCCGCGCAACCCCAGCTTGTTACACTGGGGCCATGATTGACGAGCAGGAGTTCCGCCGCGCCGCCGAAAGCGCACTCGATTCCCTCAAGCGCCATCTCATCACGCGCGAGGAAGAAGATAACGCCGGCTTCGAAGTCGAAGAGCAGAACGGCGTCCTCAATGTCGTCTTCGAGGAGCCGCCGGGCAAGTTCGTCATCACCCCCAACACGCCGGTCCGCCAGATCTGGATCTCCGCCCTATCCACCAGCTTCAAGCTCGACTGGGACTCCACGGCGGGCTTCTTTCTCCCTCGCACCGGCGAAAAACTTACCCCCCTGGTCGACCGTCTGATCCACGACCGCCAGGAAGGCTGACCAATTTATTAAGCCGCGCTGCGACCCGACACGGCCTCCAGCGCCGACGGTTCTTCGCCTCGCGACATCGCACGCACTTCCGCTACCGCCTGAGTCAGCCGCGTCAGCACCCGTACCTCTTCGCCGCGACCAATCTCCTCTGCTGCAGCGTTGGCATCTCCAGGAAAACTCCAGATACCCACCATGATCCGCAATTGCGGATGACGCGCCCGCAAAGTCCTGTACATCCGCTGCGATCGCGAGATCCCGAACGGCGGCAGCCCAGAAAGAAACACAATGTCCGGCCGCTCCGCCGCCACGGACTGCAAAACTTCACTCATGCGCCGCACCGGTGTTGTAAATGCCTCCACGCGCCCGCCTGCAAGGGACTGGCTCAACATGGCGGCCGCCAGTTCATCCACCTCGTCCCGCACCGGCACGCACATAACGCGCAAGGGCGCGTCCTCTTCCATGCTCGAATCGATGTCGTCCGTTCGTTCCCCGTCCGCCACTCCCTCTTTCGCATTCCGGCTTGCCTCCGGGTTCTCCCTGAATCCAACTTCATCAATCAGCTCGCGAGCCGCATGCCGGATGTAGCTGACAGTTCCGTCCTCCAGGTCGCCATTCAGACGATCTTCCTCAGATAAAACCAGGGCCGGTATCAATACCTCGTCATACGCCTCTTCGAGCGACCGGTTCTGCAAACTTGTCTCCAAAATCTCTCCCGCCTCACGTTCATCCCGCGCCAGCAGCCGCTGGTACAAACAGGTCCACGGCGGAATGGCCGGCTTGTCGCCCAACATCACAGTCAGGAATTCAAGAGATGGCACATGTCGCCCAATTACCACCAGGCAGACCGTCAACGGCACGCTTAGAATCAGCCCCACCGGTCCCCAGATCAGTGTCCAGAACGCCGCCGCCACCAAAATCGCCAATGCCGAGAGTCCCGTATGACGTCCATAAATTCTAGGCTCCGCAAAGTTCGCCGTAATCACCTCAAGCAGCACAAACGTGCCCACTATCAGCAGCGACTGGCCCCACCCATGAAACACCGCCAGCGACAGCACCGTCGGCACCATTGCCGCCAGGGGTGGCCCGATGAACGGCACAAAACGCCCCACCCCGGCCATCGTCCCAAACAGCACCGGGTGCGGCAGCCCGATGAAATACAGCACCGTGGCAAAAGCCAATCCGTACACCACGTTCACGGCCAGTTGCATCAGGAAATACCGGCTGATCCGCAAGCTCGCATCGTGCATCGCCTGCGTCATGACCGTCAGATTGCGGTCTCCGCTGAGCCTGATTAGCCGATTGCGCAAATCCTCCCGCTGCAGCAACACAAAGAACGTAAATACGACGCTTAGAAATGCCGTGGTCAGCGGCTCCAGCACCCCCCCCAACTGATCGAGTCTGCCCGTCGGCCGAGCCACTTCGCGCACCTGCACAGGTCGTTGCGGGGACGAGCCCAGCGGCTTTTTTGCGCCCTTGGCATCGCTCGCATTCGCTTCGGGTACAGCGCCCATATTCGCAGCACCCAGCTCTTCGCCCAACTTCTCCACCTCCTGCTGGGCTCGGCTGAAGGCCGAATCGCTTGGGCTGTGAATCGCCGCCATCTTGTTCTCAATATTGTCGGTATAGGTGGGTAGATCGTTCGTCACATCCACCAATTGTGTGAACAGCATCCAACCCGCAGTCCCCAGCAAAATCGCAAAGCTCACAATCACCAGCACGGACGCCACCGCGCGCGACATCCGCAGCCGCTCCAGCAAACTCACCAGGGGTGATAGAAGGAATGCGAAAAGAATCGCAAATGCCAGAGGCAGGAACAGCACTTTGGCCAGATACAGCACGGTGATGGTCACCATACCGACCAGTAAAAACCATAGCCGCGACAGTGTTTTGGCCGAGCTTGTGCCGGTCATTCAAATCCCCCGCTGCAGGACGGCGCGCCCTGTTCAGGACTGTCGCGACACGCCGTATTTGCACAGTCGAAACCACACGCTGCGCGGCCCGCATTTCTCCGGAATTAGATGCCGTTTCTCCCCAGGGCGGAGAGGCCACACTTAAGCCCTATCGTCGAGCCCAGCGAACCAGGAAACTGGCCACACAATGCCATCCTGTCCACTGCCCACTGCCCAATGTCTCTTTAGCTCGGCGCCTTGATCTCGCTCGATGTTCCCCCCGCCGCCGGCACATAACACTTCTGCGTGTAATCCATCACCATCCGGTCCGCATTAAATCGCCATCCCAGCGTGCGAATTGTCCGCTTCATGCGCTTGATCCACTCCCGCGGCAACCCGTCCCGGTCCCTCTGGTAATACAACGGAATCAACTCATCCTTCATCGTGCGATACAAATCCTCGCCATCGCGGCTGTCGTGCACATCCATATTTGAGTGCGTCCGTCCCTTGCCAATCGAGAAGCCATTCAGCCCGTCGTACGCCTCCGCCCACCACCCATCCAGCACTGAGAGATTCAGCCCGCCGTTCAGCACCACCTTCTGCCCGCTCGTGCCAGATGCCTCCAGCGGACGTCGCGGATTATTCAGCCACACATCCACGCCCTGAACCAGGTGCCGACCCACATTGATGTCGTAGTCCTCAATGAACACAAACTTCTCGCCAAACTCCGAATTCCGCATCAGCTGTGCAATCTGCTGCAGCACCGCCTTTCCTGGCTCATCATGCGGATGCGCCTTGCCCGCAAACAAAAACTGCACCGGCCGCTTCGGATCATTCACCATCAGCGCCAGCCTCTGCATATCGGCCAACAGCAAATTCGCGCGCTTGTAAGTCGCAAACCGCCGCGCAAATCCAATCGTCAACGCATCCGGCGACAGCACTTTCGTCAGGCGATTCAAAGCTTCATCCGACTCGCCGCGCCGCTTGGCCTGCTCATGCGCGCGCTGCCGCACAAAATCCAGCAGCTGCGATTTCAAACTCAGATGCGTCTCCCACAGCTCTCCATCGTTGACCTTCTCAATGTCCTCCCACGTTTTCGCCGACCCGCTCGAGTTCTGCCACCCCACACCAAGATGCCGGTCATACAGCCGGCACATCTGCGGCGCCAGCCAGCTCGGCACATGCACGCCGTTCGTGATATGCCCAATCGGCACCGCCTCTTCGCTGCGCCCCGGATACAGCACCTTCCACATCGCGCGCGACACTTCCCCATGCAGTGACGACACCGCATTTGCCCTTCGCGATAGCTTCAGCCCCAGCACCGTCATGCAGAACAGCTCGCCATGATTCGCAGGATTCTCCCGCCCATAACTCATCAGCGCATCGTGTGAAAGTCCCAGTTCGTCGCGCAGCACACCAAGATGCTCTTCAATAAGGTCCGCATGGAAGCGATCATGTCCCGCCGGCACCGGCGTATGCGTTGTGAAGCACACTTCCCGCGCCACCACACTTGACGCTGTGTAGAAGTCAATTCCCTCCTCCACCATGCGATCGCGAATCGCTTCGAACATCGCAAACCCGCTGTGGCCTTCATTCAAATGCAGCACCCCCGGCGTAATCCCCATCGCCTTCAGCGCGCGATACCCGCCCACCCCCAGCAGCAGTTCCTGGCGAATGCGCGTTCGTCCGTCACCGCCGTACAACCGCGACGTCAGTTCCAAATCCTCCGGCGCATTGCCACTCACATTGCTGTCCAGCAACAGCAAATCGCAACGGCCCACCTTCACCTGCCAAACCTTGGCGCGCAGCACTCCGCCGCGCGTCCTGATCTCCACCACCACCGGCTCGCCATTTGCCCCAATTGCCGGCTGCATCGGCAGCTTGCTCACATCCGTCTGCAGATACTCTTCCTTCTGCCACCCAGCCATATCCAGGTGCTGCCGGAAATATCCCTGCCCGTAAAACAGCCCAATCCCCACCAGCGGAATATCCAAATCCGACGCGCTCTTGATGTGGTCGCCCGCCAGCACTCCCAAACCCCCTGAGTAAATGGGCAAAGACTCATGCAGTCCGAACTCCGCCGAGAAATACGCCACCGGTCGCGGCCGCAACACCCCCGCATGCCCCGCGCCCCACGTCCGGTCTTCGTTCAAATATTCCTGCTGCCGCCGATACACGTAGTTGATGCGGCTGTGCAGCACCAGTTCCGTCGCTCTCCGCTCAATCTCCTCCAGCCGAATCTCGCTCAAAAGCGAAATGGGGTTCTGATTCAACTGCCGCCAGCGCGTCGGATTCAAATCGCGAAACAAGCTGATGCAATCGTGGTCCCAACTCCACCAAATGTTGCGCGCCAGCGCCCATAGCCGCTCCTGCGCCGGCCCAATAAACCGGTCCAGCGTCCGCGCCTCGCTCACCACCGGAGCCACCTGCGCCGCAGCTTCCACCAGCGTACGAATCTCCGTCTCTCTAAAAATCCGCGCCTCCTTGGTCTGCACCACCAGCACGCCCTGCAATATCCCGCGATGGATCAGCGGTACCCCCAAAAATGAGTGATACTCCTCCTCGCCCGACTCCTTGAAATACTTGTACCGCGAGTGCTTGCTCACATCGTCCACGGCCACCGGCAGCACCTGTTCCGCTACCAGCCCGGTCAGCCCTTCGTTCAACGGCATACGCAGAGTACCAATCGCCTTCGCACTCAGCCCCAGCGTGGCCGCCAGCACCAGGTTCGATCGATCCGGCTCCAGTAAATAAGCCGAGCACACATCCGTCCGAAACCGCGCCGCAATCAGCGCCACCACGTTCATCAACGTATCCGCAGGTCTGCCACCCGCTTCGGTAAGGCTCTTCACATCGTCAGGAGTCAGCACAGGTTCCTCTTCCGTCGTTTCAACGATCTGGGCCATCCGGTTTCCTCCAACGTCATATCTGCCCCGCAAGAAAAGTCTGCTCTCTCAGGTTCCCTCTTCTTGCCGATCCACCGCCAACACTCATGTCGAAGACGCGAATCCCGGCAGCCCTGATTGTCCCCAACCAGACATAAGGATGCCATCAAGCTCCAAGTCGCCACCCGGATACTTCGCCATTCCCCGCCAATTTTTGGCACAATGCTATGCATGTCCGCCGAGCTCATTGCCAACGCTCTCACTGCTGCGCTTTCAGCCGGCGCCGTCGCCGCATCCGCTGACGTCGCAAAAAAGGCCGTCTCCGATTCCTACGACGCCCTGAAATTCCTCCTGCGCAAACGCTTCGGCGAAGGCCACGAAGTTCCGCAATCGCTCGACAAGCTCGAGGCCAAACCCGACTCCCCCGCCCGCAAGCAGCTCCTTTCCGAAGAACTCAGCGCCACAAGCGCCGGCCAGGATCCCGAAATCCTCTCCGCCGCCCAATCCCTCCTCGACCTCGTCCGCGCCCTGCCCCAAGGCGAATCCCACACCCAGATTGCTCGCGGAACCGGCATTGCGCAGGCCGATCGCGGCTCCTCCGCCTCCGTCACCGTCTCCGGCTCCATCAATTCCCACGACGCCAAGGCCAATGACTGACCCCGCCCGCCAAATCGCAGAAGGCACCGGCATCGCCCAGGCCTTTGGAGAAGGCGCGGTTGCCACTGTCAACATCGGTTTCAACGCCGCTGATATCGCCTCCCTTCTGCAAGCCGCCGGTGCCGCCCAGCAGGCGCGCATTGACCAGCTCGCTTCACAGCTCCGGGCCAGCAGCCAGGCCGTTCTCGGCTTCCTCCGCATCCTGCGGGAAGACGACGCGCCCCCTGACCAGCTCGCTGAAAAACTCGCCCGCATCGCCGACCGTCACAAGGCCCTACTCTCCCGCCTTGACGCCCTAGATCCCGAAGACGATCAGGCCCGCGCCTTCATCGCCCAGGCCCGCGACCTCATCGCCCGCGCCGTCACCGCCGCCGACTACGACCGCGCCGATAGCCTCCTCGAGCAGGCCGAAGATGCCCAGGACCTCACCCTCCAACGTGCCGAACAGCTCGAGCGCGAAGCCCATGCCGCCGCCAGCCGCCTCCGCATCAGCAAGGCCGCCACCCGCGCCGAGCGCGCGCAGCTCAGCCTTACCCGCCTCGATTACCTCTCCGCCGCCCAGCACTTCCGCGCCGCCGCCGACCTCGTCGCCTCGGAGAACCCTCTCCTCCACGCCGAACTCCTTTACCGGTCCGCGCACGCCCTCGAGCTATACGGCAATGAAAAAGGCGACAACGCCGTCCTGGCCCAGTCCATCTCAGCCTTTCGCGAGGCCGCCGCCCTCCTCCCTCGCGAAACCATGCCCGGCGAGTGGTCGTCGGCCCAAAATGGCCTCGGTGGCGCCGTCTGGCTCCTCGCCGAACGTCAGGGCGACATCCCCGGTATTCGCGATGCTCTTTCCATCTTTCAATCCGTCCTTGAATTGCAATCCGCTGAAATCGCCCCCCTCTCCTGGGCAGGAACGCAGCACAACATCGGCTCCGCACTCTCGTCCCTCAGCCTGCACACGGGCGACTTTAGCCTTCTCGATCAGTCCGTCGCCGCCTTCCGCGTCGCGCTCACGGTCCGTACCCGCTCCGGCTCTCCCCAGGAATGGGCCATGACCCAGAACAACCTCGGCGCGTCTCTTGCCCGACAGGGCCAGAACACAGGCGTCGCGGAAACTCTTGAGCAGGCCATCGCCGCCTACCGCAACGCTCAGCAGGTCTGGACGCGCGAAGAGGTGCCCCTGCAGTGGGCTTCCGCACAGATGGGCATCGGTGACGTTCTCCGTATTCTTGGCGAAAGCGCTACCGGCTCTGATCGACTTCAGGAAGCCGTCGCCGAGCTTCTTGCCGCGCTCGAGCTCACACCTCGCGCTCGCGTTCCTCTGCAGTGGGCGCGTCTTAAAAACAACCTCGGCAACGCCCTCGGAACCCTCGCCGAACGCACTGGAAACCCCGACACCGCAGCCCGGTCAATCGCGGCCTACCGTGCCGCCCTCGAAGAAAGGACCAGAGACCGCGTCCCCATGGAGTGGGCGGAATCCCAGCACAACCTGGGTGCAGCATTGCTCACCAGCGGCAGCGTGGAGCCCGGCACCGCTTCTCTCGAAGAAGCCGTCGCTGCCTTCTCGGCCGCGGAACAGGTCTGGACCCGCGAACACGACCCTCTCGATTGGGCCTCCGTCAAAACCAACCTCGGCATCGCCCTCGCCCAAATCGGCGAACGCACCGGCAACCCTGACAGCTTTGAGCAATCCGTTGCCGCTTACCGCGCCGCTCTTGAAGTTCGCACCCGCGAAGCCGCGCCCCTCGATTGGGCCTCAACCACCAACAATCTCGGCAACGCCCAAAGCGACCTGGGACGCCTCCGCAACGACCCCCAAACCATGATCGAAGCCGGCGAATGCTTCGCCGCCACTCTCGCCATCTGGACCCGCGAACAGCATCCCGCCCGCTGGGCCATGGCGCAAAGCAACCTCGGCAGCCTTCTCACTACCCTCGCCGACTGGTCTGATGGAACCGTTCTCCTTGATAACGCCATCGAGGCCTATCGAGCGGCTCTCGATGAGCGCGACCGCACACGCGCCCCCCTGGAGTGGGCCCAGACGCAACGCGGCCTTGGCGAAGCCCTCGCCAAACTCGGAGTCCGAGTCCCCGACTCCGAAATCCTTCGGCAATCTCTCCAAACATTCGAAGCCTCCTGGGAAGCCTTCCGTCAAGCCGGCGTCGAACGCCACAACGACTACTTCGAATCCGTCTTCCAGAACCTCAAAACCCTCATTGCCGACCGCGCCAACACCGGCGAGGCACCAACCGAGGATGCCAAGTCCTAACTACCCGGCTCCCCTTCGACACGTGTTCATCGCTGAAATAATCAGTAGAAGGATCTGCTGTCTCTCTTGCCTCTGCCTTTCCTCCCCTCACCACAATCCGAGGGTGCCCGATCCTCAGCGCGTCTTTGTCCTTGCGCTTAGCGTGGGATACCACGAACCTCAACCATCTTTGCCTTTTTCTCCACCTTCCAAGGACCTGTCAATCCCGAGCACAGTGCTTCTCAGCTTCGCCCTGACCCGCACCCCCACTCGATCCTGTATTGGATTCCTGCATTCCGACACCCAACCTGAACAAGACCCTGACAACCTCTCGCCTGCCATCAGCGCACCCGCACCAGGTCCTATAATCAACTCCATCATTTCAAGATTTGAAAATGCCTTAAGACAGGGATTTGTTTCGATGAAATTCACATATAAAACAACCGCCATCGCCTGCATCGTCCTTCTCGCGCTCTTCGCACTCCCGGCCTTGAACTCGCAACAGCCGGCGCCGCTCACCTCCTACGCGCGCAAGCAAATCTCTGACATGCTGCGCGACGCCTATAACGAGGTCAAAGCACACTATTACGACACCAAGTTCCACGGCGTCGATCTCGATGCGCGCTATCAGCAGTTCGTCGCTAAGATCGACAGCCTCCATGACGCCGGCGGCGGGATCGCGCTGACCGCTTCGTTTCTCGACGGACTCAAGGACTCGCACACCTACCTCATCCCTCCCGGCAAGCCCGGCGATTTCGACCTGGGCTACAGGCTCGCGCTGGTCGGGGACAACTGCTTCGTCACCCGCATTCGCCCTAAATCCGATGCCGAGTCCAAGCTTCACATCGGCGACCAGGTGCT
>JANXQR010000671.1 GCA_025353435.1 Acidobacteriota bacterium
TATCTAAGCTGGCCCCTGTTCCCTGTCCTACTTGCCTCCGACCCCCTCTTTCGGCGATACTTAGGTGTTGTGTCTTGCGCCGGATGGGTTCTCCGTCTGGGCGCTGTTGGCAGGCATGCACGGTCACCGCTTTCGGTTTAACCGCGCCGTACCCTCCCACCACAAGTCACGAACAGAGCACAGGATTTTGAAAGGAACCGTATCGCCGTGGTGATGATTCGTTTGGCGCGCTTTGGCGCCCGCAAGCAGCCCTACTACCGTATCGTGGTCATCGAAAAGGACCGCGCCCGCAATGGCCGTTCGATTGAAGTCGTCGGCACTTACAATCCCCGCACCAATCCCGCCTCGGTTGAACTGAAGCACGAGCGCATCGCCTACTGGCGCGGCGTCGGAGCGCAGCTCTCCACCACGGTGGCAAAAATCGTTGCCAAGTTCCCTGCCCAGGCTCCTGCCGAGCCCGTCGCGGCATAACTCAGCCCTCCCCTGCTTAAAGGCGTCGCCGTTTGTCGAGAACATTTGCTGACGGCGACCCCTGTGTGCTGATACTATTCGCGCACAGAACCGAAGCGCCACTTTTGCGAAAGCGGAACGGTCAGGGGTAAGAGCATGACCCAACAAGACATGGTTGCAGTTGAGCAGCTGGTTCGCGAGATCGCGCGAGCCCTGGTGGATGAGCCAACAGCCGTCGAAGTCCAGTCTGTGGACCGGGAAGAGAATACTGTCCTCAAACTGCGCGTTGCTCCCCAGGACGTCGGCAAGGTCATCGGCAAACAGGGGCGGACCGCGCGTTCGGTGCGCACTATTCTCGGCGCGGTGAGCATGAAGCTGCACCACCGCTACACACTCGACATCCTTGAAGAAGACGACGAAGCCTGAGCTGCGGGTTGATGCTGACTGCAGCGCTCCCACAAGGCGGGCGCGGAGGCAGCGTTGAGCATTTCGCCAACAACCGAGCAGTGGGCGTGGCTGGCGCACATCCGCCGAACGCAGGGCCGCAAAGGCGAAGTCTTCGCCGACATTCTCACCGATTTCCCTGAAAAATTCTCCGATCGCAAAAAGCTTTGGTTGCTTGCAAGCAGCCACTCCGGAGCGGGCAGTCCCCCTTCGCCTCGCGAGGTCGAGTTGGTCGCGCACTGGCAGCACAAGGGCGGCATTGTTCTGCACTTTGCAGGCATCGATTCCATTTCAGACGCCGAAACACTGGCGGGTCTGTTGGTTGCCATTCCTCAATCCCAACGCGCCGCGCTGGCTGAGGACGAGGTCCATATCTCGGACCTCATCGGCTGCATGGTCTTCGACGTGAGCGGAGCAGAACCTGCCCTTATTGGCCCGATCGAGGACGTGGACCGCGCCGCCGGGCCTGTGCCGCTACTTATTGTGCAGGGCGCCAAAGGCGAGGTGCTGATTCCCTTCGCCAAGAGCTTTCTGCGCAAGCTCGACATCGAAGCGCGCCGCATAGAGATGGCCCTTCCTGAAGGCCTCCTCGACCTCAACGCCTGACGACTAGCCCCTGGTCCCTTTTCACTTTTCACTCTTCACTTTTCACTTTTCACTTTTCACTTTTCACTTTTCACTGAAACGCTAACGGCTTCCAGTTTCCCTGCTGCTTGAGCGCCAGTTGCAGTGGCCGAGGCGGCCCTTTCCTCGGAACCGTCACCTCAATCCATAGCTCATCGCCCTGTTTCAGCGGCAGCGGACTCCTGGGGTGCTCGGACAGATAAAAGTTCACCGGGTTGACGACATTCATCCGATCGCATGCAGATCCCGGCCACGCAGAGACCGTCTCACCTTCGGACGGAGACTCCGCATTCGGGAGCCGAACAGCCACCAGCCTGTTGCCTGCAACGGCCAACTTCGCCTGAAACGTCACTTGCAGATTGCCCTGGACCATGAATTTTGGCGACCCTACCGTGCCATCGACGTTGCGCGGGAACTGGGCCTGGTTCGCCGTCGGCAGCGTGCTCCCGCAGCCATCGACCGTGAGTTGCAGGCTCAGGTAGCGCCCACGCATCACCAGCTCCGGGTCGTATGCCGCGGTCCGCGTCCAAACGCGTGGGCAAGTCCTGCGCTGGTAAAGATACTTGGCCGCGATGCACGAAACCAGCAGGAGCTGAACAACAAGCACCGCAATTGATGCGCGCGATACACGAATGCCACTCATACCGACTCCTTCGCAGACACGGCCCCAGGCGAGATTCCCGCGATCAGCCGCCGGCGCGTCAGCTCCAGGACCCATCCCCCGACGAGAAACAAGATTCCCAATCCGATCAGCCCCAGCGACCGGCCAATCTTGTCGAAGATGTCGCTGAAGTAGAACCAACCAACCGAAACGGCGAAGCCAACAATGCCAAGGTTGACCAGCGCCCGGCTCGCCACCCGCACTCCCCACCAGATCAGGAACACCGTGAACGCCGTCACCAGCCCATGCGCTAACAGATTTGGCCGGTAAATGGTCATGCTGGTCTGCATGTTGGTGCCTACATCAAATTGCTCTACCCAATGTCGCTCACACCACGGAAGTGCAATCGCCACCGCCAGTGCGACGGCTGGCGGAATCAGTCCTTTGTATCCCTTGAAAATGGCAATCAGCAACGGCAGTCCGGCAATGACGCACCAAGCCCACACGCGCGTGCCGAAGGGGATAGACGTTGTGGCCCCGTAATAGGAAAGCCATCCCTCCAGCATCAGAACAATCCCCGCAAGAGCCGCAACCGCGGCAACGCCAAACAGGATTCCCTGGACAACCCTCCGTCGCGAACCCAGGAAAAATGTCAGGTAGAGAATCGCCCATACAAAGAGGAACCGCCCCAGGAACACGGACTGACCGATGCGATGCGAGGTGGAGTACGCCAATTCCGAAAATATCCAAGCTGGCACGAGCAGCAGAGTGAGCGTCTGCTGCGCCTCATCGTGCAGCAGAACCCAACCCGCCAGGGCAGCCAACGCCCACAGCAGGACGGCGGCCGGCCAGTGCTCTTCGATGTTGAAGATCTGCCCAACCAGTGCAATCGCCGCGCCCGTCGCCACCGTGCCCACGGCGTGCAGGGCGGTGGACATGCCGTGGAATTTGTTTCTAGTCAGGCCGCCGGCGATATGAAACACGGCCACCATGGCCATTACCAGCGCGAACCGCGCGCCCGGGCCGAGTTCATCCCAATGTGCGGAGACGAAGAGCACCACTCCACAGGCAAGCAGGATCGCACCCAGGGCGAGGGCCACAACCGACTGCCACCGCAGGCCCGCGGGCGGCTTCATGCTCAACTCGTGCACGCGAATGCGGTCGGCGGTCGACCCGTCGAGAACACCCGCAGACTGCCAGCGATTTAGAAGGCTTTCAATGTCAGGCATGGCTTGTGGCCATCAGTAAACCACATTCCGGCGGGAAAGGTGTTTGAAAGCTACCGTTATCATCGAAAGAACGGCTATGCGCTTCGAAATCATCACCATCTTTCCGGGGTTCTTCGCGGGCTTCTTTGAGCACGGCATTTTGCGGCGCGCGCAGGCCGATGGACTGGTGACGATTGGCGTGCACGACCTGCGCACTTTTACGCACGACCGCCATCGCACCGTGGACGATCGCCCCTTCGGTGGCGGCGAAGGGATGGTGCTGAAGCCGGAGCCGCTTTGCGAAGCCTTCCAATCGCTCGATATTGCCAGGAAGACGGAGCGAATTGGGGACAGCCGGACGCGCGTCATTCTCACCTCCGCGCAGGGGCGGCCGTTTACGCAGGCAATCGCGCGGGAGTTGGCCAAGCTGGAGCGTGTGGTGCTGGTTTGCGGACGCTACGAGGGTGTGGATGAGCGGATCAACGAGCTTTACTGCGACCAGGAGCTTTCGATTGGCGACTATGTGCTGAGCGGCGGCGAGCTGGCTGCCTCGGTCGTTCTGGATGCGACGATGCGGCTGATTCCCGGTGTTTTGGGGAACGAGGCTTCGGGCGAATTCGAAAGCTTCGGGGTGGCGGATGCAGCCATTTTTACCGACGAAGCCGGGGTGCCCCGCTCGCAGCATGGGGCCGGCGGGCTGCTGGATTATCCGCACTACACGCGGCCGGCGGAGTTTGGCGGGTTGAAGGCGCCGGAGGTTTTGCTGAACGGCGACCACCAGCAGATTCGGAAGTGGCGGCGGGAGCAGCAGCTCAGAAAGACGCTGGCCAATCGGCCTGACCTTCTGGAACATGCTGCTTTGAGTGATGAGGACCGGCGAATTCTGCGCGAAATTGCTGCCGGCAAGGCTGAAAAGACGCCTTAGGGACACTTTCACACGCAAAATAAAAACGGCCAACCCTATCGGATTCATGGGGATACACACCGAAAAGGGGG
>JANXQR010000675.1 GCA_025353435.1 Acidobacteriota bacterium
TTCGGGACTTGTAATCCTGCTTCAGGCAGTCAACCATTGGCTGAAGTTCATTGGGTGAAGGAATTGGGCAATAGAGAGGGACAAGCTTGAGCCAATCGCGCTGGTCTTGGCGCACAAGAGCTGCCATATCGGCTGGGGTAGCAGCCAACGCGGCTTTGTATGCGGAAGCCATGTGGTCGTCCATGGCGCTCAATTCAGGCGAGGCACAGATTGTCTTTTCCTGCGGGGTGGTGGCCTTGGCGCAGTTGAAGCTGGAGGCGTGAGCTGTCGCGCAGACTGCCAGAGCCGCAAATGGAATGAACTTTTGCATCCGAAGGGTTTCATTGTGCCATGTCGAGGAAGGGATCTGTAACTAGCAAGGGCACCGATGAGTCCAATTACAGCGCATTGGAGGAAGTCGATGGGACAGGAACTGAGCCTTGGGGTTGGGGAACACGCCGAAAAGAGCGAGTGGAGCCGGCGGGCGTTCATTTTTTGCGGGGCGGCGGCGGTGAGCGGGCTGGCGTTCTGGGGGATTCGGCGCGCGACGGTGGCCGCGGCGAGGCCGCTGACGGCGGATGAGGGGCCGCGGGTGGTGACGGTGGTCCGATTTGGCGCGGACGGGAAGGAAATTGGCCGGACGACAGGTCCGCGGTTGACCAAGACCGATGACGAGTGGCGGCGGCTGTTGGGGCGGGATGCCTATTGGGTAATGCGGCACGCAGATACGGAGCGGCCGTTTACTGGATCGCTACTGGAAGAGGAGCGGCGCGGGATCTTCACATGCGCGGGGTGCGATTTGGCGCTGTTTTCGTCGGCGGCGAAGTTCGATTCTGGGACGGGGTGGCCGAGCTTCTGGGAGCCGATTGCGCCGGAAAACATGGTGGAGACGCCCGACGGGAGCATGATGGTGGTGCGGACTGCGGTGAGCTGCAGGCTGTGCGATGGGCACCTTGGGCATGTGTTTGACGACGGGCCAAAGCCGACCGGGCTGCGGTACTGCATGAATTCGGTGGCGATGAAGTTCGTGAGGTTTGCCTGACCTTCTGGCCTGATTGGAGTACCCTGCAGTTAGAAAAAGGCAGATAGATGAGTACAACTGGCGGAAAGCAGAATCAGGCACGTCGCACAGCCGGCAGCTCACCGCCTTCGCCACGGGACTCAAAGCGCAGTTTATTCACACGGATTACCTCGCGCTGACCGCTCACGTGCGGCGGCGTCTGAGGCAGCGCTCACTGATTCTGATCATGACCGACCTGCCCGAAAGCGGCGGACGCCAGGCGTTGGTGCGCGCCGTGCGCATGTTGCTCCCGCAGCATCTGCCGCTGATCGTGATTTTTTCAGATCCTGCGCTGGAGGCAGCCGCGCGTTTCAAGCCTGCGGACAAGGCCGAGCTCAGCCGCACACTCGTGGCGCACGACGTCTGGATTGAGCGCAAGCAAACGATTCTG
>JANXQR010000704.1 GCA_025353435.1 Acidobacteriota bacterium
TCAGTTAACCGCGAGACGGGCCGGGTTTCATTCGCCGACGCTGCAGGAAAGCAGTTACTCGCCGAAGTAGATGGCAGTCGCAGGGTTGAGGCGGCGAGCGTGCTGGGTGAGCAGACGTATCATGCGCAGCAGAAGTGGATGACGCAGGATGAGTCGCTATTTGGATTAGGGCAGATGCAGTTAGGTATCGTCGATGTAAAGGGATACGATATTGACCTTTGGCAGCATAACACTAACATCGCTGTGCCGTTCCTCGTCTCATCGAAGGGCTATGGAATTCTGTGGGATAACAACTCGTATACGCGCTTTGGCGATCTGCGGCAGTTTGAGGCGATTCCGCCGGCGAACCTACTGGACGCGAATGGGAATGCGGGTGGATTGACCGTTGCCGCGCTTGATGGCTCCGAGGCGCCGCACCAGGTGGCGGACATTTCCGTGCGCATGCGGCTCAATCGTGAACAGAAGGATCATCCTGAAACGGCGGCAGGGACATGGAAGCTAAAAGCGCAGTCGTGGAGCGGGTCGGTGCTTGCTCCGGAGACGGGCGACTATCAATTTCAGGCTTACTCGAATGGCGGCATCAAGGTGTGGTTCGATGGGAAGTTAGTGATGAGTCACTGGCGGCAGAACTGGCTCACTTCGAACGACCAGGTGAAGGTTCATTTGGAGAAGGATCGTAAGTACGCGATCCGAATTGAGAATGATCCGGAGCAGCAGAACACGCTTGACTTGTTGTGGAAGACTCCGGCTGCGGATAGTGATACTTCATTCTGGAGCGAGGTTGCGGATGGCGTGGATTACTACTTTGTCTACGGACCCGCGATTGACAAGGTGATTGGTGGCTACCGTTTGCTTACAGGGAAAGCGACTATGCTTCCTAACTGGGCATTTGGGTTATGGCAATCGCGGCAGAGATACGAGACGGCGGGGCAGTCGCTTGATGTGGTGAAGCAGTTTCGCGAACGCAAGATTCCGTTCGATAACATCGTGCAGGACTGGCAGTATTGGCGGCCAGACTCGTGGGGCTCACATGAGTTTGACGCTACGCGTTTTCCCGATCCTGACCAATGGATCAAAGACATTCACGCGCAGCATGCGCACTTGATGATATCGGTGTGGGGTAAGTTCAATCCGAATACGGCTAACTCTAAGGAGATGGATGGGCACGGATTTCTGTATAAGCCGAACCTCAACGAGCACACTCTTGATTGGATTGGGCAGCCGTACACGTTTTATGACGCATTCAATCCGGGGGCGCGCAAGCTGTTTTGGGAGCAGGTGAATACGCGGTTGTTTTCGAAGGGGATTGATGCGTGGTGGATGGATGCGACGGAGCCGGATTTGCTGCCATCGCCGCCGCCGCGGGAGGGGCAGCAGACGCATATGAACCCGACGTTTATGGGCTCGGGCTCGCGAATGCTCAATGGTTATGCGCTTGAGAACAGCCTTGGTGTGTATACGGGACAGCGCGAGGCTGCGCCGAACCAGAGGGTGTTTATCCTGACACGGTCGGGATTTGCGGGGCAGCAGCGTTACTCAGCGCCGGTGTGGTCGGGCGATATTACTTCGACGTGGACTGCGATGGCCAAGCAAATTCCGGCAGGGCTGGGGGCGAGTATTTCCGGCCTTCCTTATTGGACGATGGATACCGGGGGATATACGATGCAGCGCCGGTTCGCGCAAGAGCCCATGAAGGCTGAGGATGAGGACGAGTGGCGTGAGTTGAACGCGCGGTGGTTTGAGCTGTCGACGTTTACTCCGATACTGAGAGTGCATGGCGAATTGCGGCAGCGCGAGATGTGGATGATGGGCGATAACTCGCCGGCTTATAACGCCGAGTTGAAGTACGACCGGCTTCGGTATGCGCTGATGCCTTATATCTACTCGCTGGCGGGATGGACCACGCAGAAGGATTACACCATCATGCGTCCGCTGGTGATGGATTTCGCCAACGACCAGACGGGGCGCGGATTGACGGACGAATTCATGTTTGGACCGGCATTGCTGGTTGCGCCGATTACACATTACAAGGAGCGCGCGCGGAATGTGTATCTGCCGATGGGATCGCAATGGTATGACTATTGGACTGGAAAGGTGGTTGCGGCGGGCGCGGTTGCGGCGCAGGCTCCTTATGATGAGATTCCGCTGTTCGTGCGTGCGGGCTCCATCATTCCTTACGGACCAGAGCAGCAATATGTGAATGAGAAGCCTGGCGATCCGATCACGCTGTTTGTGTATGCGGGGGCCGATGGCGAGTTTACGCTGTACGAGGACCAAGGGACTACGTTCGATTACGAGAAGGGTGCGTTTGCGCAGATTCCCATGCACTGGAATGACAAGGCGCGGACGTTGACATTCGGCCAGCGCACGGGTGGGTTCGAGGGCATGTTGCACGATCGCACGTTCAAAGTTGTATTGGTGTCCAAGGGCAACCCTGCGACGTTCTCGGCGGGAGCAGCGCCTGTTGCGACGGTGAAATACACGGGAGCGCAGGTCCAGATCAAGGTCAAGTGATACGGCCGCTCTCCATCTGAGCGCATTCCACGCTGTGCAGCGCAAGGAGATTGCCATCAATCACCAATTGGATCCGGTCGATTTAGCCGGACTCAGGACCTGGCCAACAGGACCTGGCCAATGAGTATTCTCCAAAAGTGAGCAATACAGGACAGTCCTTCACACACGTTAATGCGATTCTTAAAAATACCTGTGCCTTTCTGCTGAGCCGAACTTTTGGATGTTCCATTTGAGCCAAGTGCGCTCTCCCAGTCCGGGCCGTCGTGAATATCGATGAGCCCGACACCATTGCAGCAGACCTAAGGGAAGCGATTACAGCCATTTGCGTCTAGCCGAACCCCAGAATCAGGCGCCAGATATGCGACTGAAAAGGCGCTCGATTGTTGCCGCGACGTGTCGTGCCGCCGTTGACCTAGTTGGATCGCTAGAGGGACGAGTTCTGAGGCGAGTAGCATAAGGAATAAGGTTGGTTGGTTCTCCGGAAAGGAGTGATTGGTTACGATGGAATATTCGAATCTCAAATCGTTGCTCCGCCGGGTGATTATCGTTCCCGTGTTGGTGACTGCAGCCCTTGCTGGATTGCTCTTGTGGGAGACATTCGACATGAATCGATCCTTGGAGTGGGTTGATCATACCGATAGGGTTCTCGACCAATCCGGGCATCTACTCAGTTTGCTGGTTGATATGGAATCCGCGAAGCACGGATACATCGTAACCGGCGACGAGACGTTCCTTGGCCCCTACGTTGAGGGCACGAAACGATTCGACTCTGAATTCCAAGCCTTGAATCAGTTGGTGGATAATAGCCCCTTGCAGCAAGAGAAGCTGAAGCAAGTCTATGCCGGCTATCAGGATGCTGAGGAGTATGACAGCCGGATTATTGCTCTTCGCCGAGCGGGAGAGGCCGACCCTTCTCTGATTGAGAACCAGCTAAGAGAAGACAAGTTGGATACGCTTCGAAAGCAGGTTGCAGAATTTCAGGTTGTAGAAGCAACTCTGCGTATCGGGCGCGTTGAAGCCGCGCACCGGCGATGGACCTTGATGGTAACGAGCTGTCTTCTTCTCGGCTTGGGGTCTGGGGTCTTTCTGGCACAGTTCACTCGTCGTCACATCAAGAGAATGGGTGACAAGCTTTTGCAGAGCGAAGAGCGCTGGACTGCGACCCTGGGCAGCATTGGCGAGGCAGTTATCGCAACGGACAGCGAGGCGCGAATTACTTTTCTCAACCCGGTGGCCGCTGCTCTAACCGGATGGCAAGCGGAGGAGGCTTTAAACCAACCTATCGGGAATGTGCTCAAGCTCCTCAGTGAAGAGTCTGGAACGACAGTGGACAATGAAGTGCTCCGCGTGCTCAAAGAAAAGCAGATTCTGGCCGTGGCCAACCATGTGGACCTGGTCACCAGGGACGGCCGGGAAATTTCTGTTGAGCACAGTGCTGCGCCCATTCTCGCGGGCGAAGGAAGAGTCATTGGCGTGGTGCTGGTGTTTCGCGACGTTTCGGAGAGGCGGCAGGAGCAGATGGAGACTGCCGAGCAGGCTGCACTGCTTGAACTCACGCAGGACTCGGTGTTTGTGATCGACATGGAGGGAAGGGTCCTCTTTTGGAGCCGCGGGGCAGAGGCCATGATGGGGTATACGAAAGCCCAGGCCGCAGGCAAAATCGCGCACGACCTGCTCTGCATTGAGTTTCCGAAGCCGTTTACCGAGATAATAGCTGAACTGATGCAGGTGGGACATTGGGAGGGAGACCTCATCAATATCGCTCAAGACGGCAGGCGCGTTGTGGTTTCCGGTCGCTGGGCATTGCAACAGGGCGAGCGCGGTGAGCCACCACGAGTATTGGTCGTCAACAGCGATATCACTGCACGGAAGCGGGGCGAAGAGACGCTGGTATTGCAAAGAGAACAACTGCGGGCGCTGGCTGAACGTCTGCAGCTGGTGCGTGAAGAGGATCGCAAGAAGGTTGCCCGAGACCTTCACGATCAAATCGGTCAGATTCTGACCGCGATCAAGATGGATTTGATGTGGATGACGCGCCATCTACCGGAGTCGGAGGGCGTTGTCCTTGCTCGACTGAAGGAATCGATCCAGTCGATGAATGATGGTGTCAAAGTGGTGCGGACAATCTGCAGCGGGCTGCGGCCTGGAGTACTGGATGACCTTGGCCTGGCGGCGGCCATTGAATGGCAGGCAAGCGAGTTTGTTTCCCGCAATGGGGTCCTCTGCCAGGTCACAGTTCCGCCCGCGGATTTACACTTGGATGGCGACCGGGCGACGGCGACCTTCAGAATCTTCCAGGAGTGCCTGACCAATGTGATCCGGCACGCACAGGCAAAGTCGGTGCGGGTTGACCTGTCCCATGAAGGTGAAAATATCGTCCTGGTTGTGGAGGACGACGGAATAGGCTTCTCTGAATCTGGCATATCGAACAGGTTTGGGTCTTTGGGACTGCTGGGTATGAAAGAACGAGCACAGTTCTGCGGCGGCGACGTAGTGATCTCCAGTTCCCCCGGTAACGGGACAACGGTTACTGTCCGCGTTCCGGTGGATATTCCGCGCGCCGAGAGGACCGAAGTATGCACATCCTGATCGCGGATGACCACGCGGTGGTGCGCCGAGGCCTGCGAGAGATCCTGGCCGATGCTCTTCCAGACGCCGACTTTTCCGAAGCCAGTGACGGAGATGAAGTGCTGAGCCGTCTCGGGAAATCCCAAACTTCTCTGCTGGTGTTGGATATCAGTATGCCTGGGCGCAGCGGGATGGACGTTCTGAGGGATGTAAAACACCAATTCCCGCGGCTACCGGTGATCATACTGAGTTACCAACCGGAAGAGCAGTACGCCGTGCGCTGCCTCCGGGCCGGCGCAGCTGCCTATATCAGCAAAGAAAGTGCTTCAGAAGAGTTGGCTTTCGCGACGAAAAAGATACTGGGCGGCGGTCGCTACATCAGTTCCAGCCAGGCTGAGAAGCTGATCGCCAACCTGGATGAGCCCACCGACAAGCCCTTGCATGAGGCGCTCTCAGACCGGGAGCACGAAGTAATGAAGATGATTGCCGCCGGTGTCCCCTTGACGGAAATTGGGGAAAGACTCCATGTCAGCGTAAAGACCATCAGCAGCTATCGGGCCCGGATAATGGAAAAGATGCAAATGAAGAGTAATGCTGAACTTACCCGTTACGCAATGACGCATAGCCTGATCGACTAGGTTGGCGTGTCGGTGTAGGAATAGCCCTACACTCCAAAGGGAATAAACCTTACGTGAATCACAGGGTCTGCTGATTTCAATACCATTTGATCTCCACTAATGTAATTTCAGGTCGCATGTTGTGACCCGGCAGGTGACCGATGAATATCCTAATAACAGACGATCACGCAAACGTACGTCGTAGCCTGAGAGAGCTTTTGGTGGATGCATTTCCGGGCGCTAACTTTTCCGAAGCCTCCAATGGGGACGAGGCGCTTGCACTCTTGTTCCAATCTCAGCCTGACGTACTGCTGCTCGACATCAATATGCCAGGGCGAAGCGGGTTTGAAGTGCTGAAGGACGTAAACCACATTTATCCTCAACTACCTGTGATCATGGTGAGTGTCCAGTCTGAGAGCCATTATGCGTTGCGCTGTCTGCGGGCGGGCGCGGCTGAATATGTCAACAAAGACAGCGCTTCAGAGGAACTGGTACCGGCGATCAAGAAGATAATAGACAGCGGCGTAAAGTTCGGTCCCGGTCCGAAATAAGATATGAGTCGCGAAGTTCGATGAATCCGTTGGCAAAGCAACGCGTGAACATATCCAGGCTTCTAATTGAAAGGAAGGCTAGTCAATTGCCTTTCCAACATGTGAGGCCTTTATTCTGGTTGATGCGCGCGATTATTCGAGCTGGGAAACCTTAGTTCTCAAAATGAGAACGTAAATCGAGACGCGCATTGCTATTGCTCCACAGGCCACGTTGCCTATCCGCGAGCAATTATTCCACGCTCCCCCCTCCGTAAGGAAAACCCTACACAATTGGTTTGCCAAAGCCTACTACAACAATAGCCTTTGCTGGTATTCACACTTTTGATTACCCAGTATCTTGAATTTATCGAAGTCGCAGAAAGTGACTTCAAGTTACAACTTCGCACTCGGTCTGTATGGCTGAAAGGAATCGATCATGGCTACTGGATTCGCCACAATGACGACTACTGCACCACGGATTCCGCAGGGCAGCATGTCTCCTTTGCCTCCGGTTGGGCATCACAATCTAGCGGTCGTTCCGAGCCGGATTGACGCTTCTCGACGCCCCGCAGCCGCATTCGATATGCAAGATTTCCTTAACAGCCATTTGTCTGGAAGGGTGAGGCGCGAATATCTCACCGGCGATTCCATCTTCTCGCAGGGCGACCCGGCAAATGCAGTTTTCTACATTCTGAGTGGCAAGGTAAATCTCACGATTGTTTCAGTGAGCGGCAAGGAAGCAGTGATTGCCCAGCTTCCAGAAGGCAGCTTCTTCGGCGAAGCCTCCCTGGCGGGCGAGCCGCATCGCATTTTCTCTGCGAGCGCTCTTGAATCCAGCACTATCGTTCGCATTGAAAAGGCGGCCATGTTGCACCTGCTCGAATGCGACCAGAAGTTCGCCCAACATTTCCTCGATCACCTGCTTTCCCGCAACATCCGCATGCAGGCTGACCTGGTCGATCACTTGTTCAATTCAAGCGAAAAGCGCCTAGCCCGGTTATTGATGATGATGGCTAACTTCGGCCAGGAATCGGTGCCCGTTCGGGTCATCGACAAGATCAGCCAGGGGACTCTTGCAGGTATGGTGGGCACCACCAGATCGCGGGTAAGCTTCTTCCTCAATCGGTTTCGCGATCTTGGCTACATTGACTATGACGGGAGCGGGATGCTTGTAAAGAGAACACTGATTAACGTTGTATTGCAAGACTGAAGGCTCGCCGAGTTACCTGATCAGCGCCAAGCATCCATCTATCGAAATATCTTGGAGCGAATCTCCTGATTCGACCCAGCCACGACCACATTCACAACGCCAAGGTTATTCCTGGAGTCATATGCTCTCCTCAATTTTGCCCACATCGTTGATCAATCCCGCCTGCGTTCCTTCCATAAATCGCAATCGCTCCGAGTCTGCAACGGAATCCAGCACGCCCGATCTTGTTCGTTTTGCGCAGGCCGGCGACGACGATGCCTTCTCAGACCTCCATTCGAAATACGCGAAGCGCGTCTTCCAGATCTGCATGCGCATGGTGCGCAATTTTTCATTGGCCGAAGACCTCACGCAGGAAACCTTTCTTCAGGTCTACCGCAAGCTTGCGTCTTTTCGCGGCGACTCGGCATTCGCCACATGGCTCCATCGGCTAGCCGTTAATACGGTGCTGATGCACTTGCGCAAGCGCGGTCTAAGTCTGGTGTCACTTGACCACATGATGACGGACGTTCCCGAAGAGCGCGCAGGGCGCAGTTTCGGAACTCGAGACCTGGTGCAAGCGGGTGCGATCGACCGTCTGACCATCGATCGCGCCGTCGCTACTCTAGCACCCGGCTATCGAAAGGTTTTCCTTCTTCATGATGTGGAGGGATTTAACCATGACGAAATTGCCGACCAGCTCAATTGCACTCGCGGGAACACGAAGTCCCAACTACACAAGGCAAGGCGGGCGATGCGCGGAGCCCTCACGGTACAAGCAAGCGCGAGCGGCGGGTCGGACAACAGCGTACAAGCTAACCGCCCGCTGCGGACCGGGAAGGGCAGCCGAGGAGTATCCACAGGGTCGAGGCGCTTATCTGCTGTTCAAGCGTGAAGAGACTTGGTTGTTTGGAGATGCGCTACCAGCGGTAGATGACGAGGTCGTCTATGAATACATTCGAGGACCCGCTGCCTGCGTTTGCTCCGTCCACTTGGAAATTTGTGAGCAGGGTAGGAGCCCAGCCCAGCGCGAAGGCAGAAAAAACCTTGACGCCCAGGTATTGCTGTTTTCCATCGAGCGTAACGTAGTTGTAATATACGTTCCCAACTGTGTCGCGCGAGTATTGGATCTGAACGTGGTGCCACTGGTTCACACTCCAGCTTTTGGGGTTGCACCCCTGGGATGAGTGGACCCATTGATCGTTGGGACTGGTTGCAGTTCCTTTGTTGACGGTGTAGTCCCACGTGCCCGACCATCCGTCGCACTGGAACCCATAGATGACCGTTTGCCCATTTGGCATTACCTGGTTCACATCCATCTCCAGGTTAGCGATTCCTGCGTTGGAACCCCCAATAAAGTACCACGCGTCATACAAGAAGTTCTGCGCAACGGTATCGTCGCCGAACCACAGTGTGAAGCGTTCGCCGCCGTAGTTTGTGTAGTTGCTCGCGAAGCCGCGGGCAGTCCCGGATCTTGATGGTGAACTGGTGAGGCTGGTACCACCTTGGGAGGTTCCCGGCGTACCCGCGTCGTGGATCAGGCCCCAGCTAGCCACGATTTGCAAATTGCTGTTGGAGAGGGCACTCACGGGAACCGCCGCAGATGCCGCACTTACGGTAATTGCAACATCGGTGACGCAGGAGGCGCCCGCATTTCCCCACGCCTTTACATGAAGAGTGTGACCGCCTGCCGCTACTGAGGCTGGGCCATTTATCTGTGTGCCGGAAATGACCGTGGTCGACGCGCTGTTGTCGAATGAGTAACCCATTGCTGTAACCGGCTGATTGGAACACGATGCCGCGGAAGCGTACAGCGTAAACGGGGAACTCACCGAGCTGCCATTCACGGGTGTGTTAACGGTAACGCCGGCAAATACCGGTAGAGCCGCACTCAAAAAGAGGGGTGAGGCGGAAATCATGTTCCAAAAGAGTCTCATACAGATGCCCTCGAGATAGATTTGTTCGGCGCTTTCTGATTTCAGGTCAGTCCGCATGTCGCTTTCGGGAATGGCGTCAAATTCTCAAAAGCTCGTCTAGCTGCGAAGTTCTTGGCCCGGTACAACCCCATTTTCATGGGCGGCATCTACATTGGAGGTGGCTCCCGAAGTCATCGTCATCTGCAGTCATCGGAGCGCTGATGCGTTAGAAGACTCCGAAGTCCGCTGCGGTCTGCAGTTTATTCGGACACGTGTCGACCCAATTTCTCAATAGGGAAGACCGTAGGCGACCTTAGTGTTTTGGCAGATCTGAGTGGCGACTTGCAGATGGAGCCCTCCCAGCAACCTCTTTCATTCAACTCGCAGTTGGCGCACGCGGAGAGCGTGCCTTGCAGCCAAGGCAAGTTACTGCAAAAGTCCAGGAGCCCAGCGGGGAATTGATACGGACGATTCCAATGTGCATCCGCAAAACTACTTTTCCCATTGCCTTCGAGAATTTTGCAGGTCAGGCAACTCTTTGAAGAAGTGACAGGGACATATTTACATGTCAACCCGCCGTGGGCAACCCATTGCATAAAGAAAAAGGGCAAAAAAATTCATTTTCAGGGTTGCAGGTAAATAATACGTACTTGTTGCAAATTCTCCGTGGCGATTTGTAATAGTTACACGGTTGGGAGTGGTCCCGATGCGCTTCCGGGCTCAGCTTTTTCGGCTAAACCTCCCCATTTGGTAGCACTCGTACAAGTTTCGATTGTGCGGCCAGCGATATCTCCGCGACCTTATCCAGAAAAAGTGCGTCTTCATGGGCTGCTTCGAAAAGACCATTCCTTGCCCCGCGCCCCGCCAAGTCTCTGATTGATGGTCTTTCCGATAGTAACGCCCACCGCGGTGTTGTCCAGATCGAATGCAGACTGAAGGTTTCGCACAAGAGAGGGATTGGATTTGGCTAGAGCCGAAAGTACCTCCGCTATGTTCAAAGCACCGGCGGCGTTCAGAGACGGTGGTACAAGCAACAAGGCGGCGGAAAGAATCAAGCGCCGCGCTCTAAGCTGCCGGGTTGCGTGCAGACCGGCTTCAGACGATAATGGGGCACAACTGCCGCGCACACTTCTCAAAACGTGCTTCCAAATTGCGTTTTTCGGCGCTGGCATCATCATCTGAAGTGAACCATCCGAGGATGAAGCAGGAATTTAGCTTCAGAGGCTATCTGCATGTCCACCCGCCTACCCAGCAGGATTGGGAAGTACGATGTCTTCGGCCCCGTCGTGCGCGGGGGCGTTGGGGCTGTCTTCACCGCAATTGACCCGCAACTCTACCGGCGGGTAACCATTAAGACGTTTGCCGGTGCTTTTACCCCAAGTGCAGACCTACGGAACTTCTCCAGGGGAGCGCAATCGGCTGCTAACCTTCAGCACCCAAACATCGTAAAGATCTACGACGTGGGCGTCCACGAGGGAAGCCCGTACGTTGTGATGGAATACCTGGAAGGCGAGGGCTTGGATGCCGCGCTGAAGGATGGCCGCAATCTTAGCCTTCTCGAAAGAATCAGTATCGTGATCCAGGTCTGCCATGGACTGGCTTACGCGCATAGGCAAGGAATCCCGCACCACGATATCAATCCCGCCAAAATCATGCTATGCCGGGATGGGCGCATCAAGATCTTCGACTTCGGAATCGTTCACGGCCTAAACCAGGCCGTAACTCGCCGAGCAGAGGAGACCGGCGGACCGATCTACTTAGCGCCGGAGCAAGTTAATTCCAGGTCGGTTGACTACCGAGCGGATATCTTCTCGGCGGGAGTGGTCCTGTATCAGCTCATATCGAATCACTTTCCGTTTGAGGGGAACAGTGCCGCCACCACGATCTTCAAGCTTGTCCATGAGTCACCCTCGCCGATAAGCACGTTTCACGAACTCTCCCCGCACGGCATTGAGGCCATACTCTTCCGGGCGATGGCCAATAGCCCGGAGGACCGTTATAACTCAGCTGATGATTTTGCCTCGGACCTGGAACATCTCCTGGGACAGCTTAAAGAAGATCAGGTAAGCCGCGAAATGCAGAAGCTCTTGTCGTCGCCGGACCAGGGGGAGTCAGTTGAGGCACAACCTTCCCTCGCACCCGCCGTCGACGAGACTGATCAGCAAAGCAACGCAATCCAGCTTTTGGCCGATGGGCAATCGCGCTTCCAACAAGATGAAGTCAGCAAACCAGTCATCGGGTTATGGATGCGGGCAGAGAAAGCGCTGGCCGACGGGCAGTTCGAAGAAGCGCGCGAGCATGCCGAGCAGGCGCTGGCGCTGGATCCTGATGATACCGACTTGCAGGAACTCTGGGAGACCATACGCGTCGACGCTGAGCGGACAGAGAAACTCCACAGAGTTCTTAACATCGCCCAGGCTGCCCAGATTGAGGGGAACCTGGATGCGGCGAAGAAAGCAGCGGAAGAAGCCATTGAGGTGGAGCCGAATAATGCGGAAGCCAAGGCGCTCCACCAACTTATCTGTCGAGACATCGTGGAAGGCGCCCGGCAGCGCCAAATCGAGAGCTATCTGAAGGATGCTCGGCAGGAGATCTCGTCAGGGAGATTCAGCGGCGCGATTGAAATTCTGAGGCGGGCAGAGGAACTGGATCCGAATGCCCCCGGTCTGCAGCCGCTGATCCGAATGGCTCTATCCAGTCAGCAACAGGAACTCCGCCGCAAGGAAATCGAGAATTTGAGCTCATTGATCGAGGATGCGCTCAACCGCGAT